>NZ_JAJDKA010000019.1:0-44541 GCF_020589945.1 Faecalibacillus sp. MSK20_93
AATTCTACTTTTATTTTTCATTTTTTTAAAGTGGAATTTAACTTTTCACTTTAGCTTATTTTGTCGATGAAGTTTGCATACTTGTCATGACTGAAAGCATTTCTTCTTTCGTTAAATCTTGTGAATATAAAGAACACATCATTCCATGATACATCATCGATAATTTTCCAGGTTGATAATATGCAAACCCATCTATTAAATCGATCACTTCATCATCAGAAAACTGCATTACTTGTTGATCATTTACTTGTGTTTCTACCATTGTAAAACTTTTATCACCACTAAATTTTAAAATATGATTTTTATCCCCTTCTATTGAAGACACTGTTTCACTTTCTAATTTAGCTCCTAATAGAGAAACTGGATATAAAACATCATTATTTGCGGATGTTTTGACATCCTTTTTTGATTCTTTCAATGCTTGATTTTGATTAAAATGTTTCTCTTTAAAATTTTTATTTTTATGAAATTCATTTACTTTACAAGTAACAATTTCTGCCTCATCTTGATCTAGACATAAAACAATCAATGGTTTTAATTTTTTATCAAAAATAACTTCTTGTTTAACAATTCTTGTATCATTAGGATATTTCACCTTTGCTTCTACTTGATATCCTTTTTCAATCTTTTTAACTTTATTATTTTCTAATAATTGGATTAAATAATGATAAATATATGGTTTAGGACTATTTTCAGGCCAATCACTTTGAAATTTAAACATTTGATTAAGTGTTGGTGTTAAAACATAGACTCCTTTTTTATTTTTTATAA
Source organism: Faecalibacillus sp. MSK20_93 (assembly GCF_020589945.1). Lineage (NCBI taxonomy): Bacteria > Bacillati > Bacillota > Erysipelotrichia > Erysipelotrichales > Coprobacillaceae > Faecalibacillus > Faecalibacillus sp. MSK20_93. The sequence goes on from NZ_JAJDKA010000019.1 coordinate 772, forward strand.
TGATTTGTGATTGATTTAAACTTTTATCATAAAGTTCTACTCGATAATATTTTTGTTTATCTTTTTTTAAATAATCTACTTTTACTTCATAACTTTTAAGTTCATCATTTTGTGTCATTTCCATATCACATATAAGTTGATAAGAACTCATACTTTTAGCTTCTTTTAACGTTTCATCCAATGAATTATTTTTAAATTTAAAAAAAACAACAATACCTATTGCACAAATGACTAAACCTATAATGACAATATATAATTTTTTCAAATCTATCCCTCCATTATAAAAATATTCTTTATTTATTTTTATATGTATAAAATACAAATTTATGGGATAGACTCTATTTAAGGAGGTTAAGAAAATGAATGCATTACAAAAAACAGCACTTGTATTTACTATTATCGGTGCTATTAATTGGGGTCTTATTGGTTTATTTAATTTTAATTTGGTAGATAGTTTATTTGGTCAAAATAGTTTTTTATCAATGCTCATTTATATTATTGTAGGAATAGCTGGACTCATTAATATTATGCTTTTCTTTACGGACTTAAATATAAAAGAGTAGCTAAGCTACTCTATTTCAAATGTGGACATATGTCCATCTTTAGTATCAATTTTAATACGATTTTTTACCATTTTTAACATTGGAATATCATGTAAAGAATCCGAATAGGCATAAGATAAGTCATAATCTATTTCTAGATTATGATTTTTTATCACTTCTTGGATTCTTTTTACCTTTTCTTCATTTTTACAATTTTTTCCAATCATTTGACTTGTATATTTACCATCTTTAATGACTGTTTTTGTTCCTAAAATTTCATCTACTGGTAACTTACAAAAACGAAGATAAGCTTCTACAGAGGCACTACATATATAAATCGTATACCCTTCTGCCTTTTTCTTTTTTAATTCTTCAATGACATTTAAATAATAACAAGGTTCTAATACTTCTTGATAAAACTTTTCAATCTCTTGATCGGACATCTTATCTAATGGATATAACCATGCTGATTTTGCTTTATTAAGTGGTTCTATCTTTAATAGATATAAAGCATAATGATAAACCACTTTTAATAATTTAAAAACAGATAGTGGATGTTTTTTTAAATAATACTTTAAAAGTTTTCCACCAGAATCTCCATGAATCAAAGTATCATCAAAATCAAAAAATGCAAATTTAGTTAACACCTATGCAATCTCCAAAGCAACTTCCATCATTGCTGTGAAAGTTTTTTCTCTTTCTTCTGCTGTTGTTTCTTCATTTGAAACTAATGAATCAGAAACAGTTAATAAAGTTAAAGCTTTTTTACCAGCATAAGCTGCATTTGCAAATAATGCATAAGATTCCATTTCAGTAGCTAAACATCCCATTTTAATCCATTTATCTGCTTTATTATCTGCATGATAGAATAAATCAGAAGATAGGACATTTCCTACATGATAAGTTAAATTCTTTTCTTTTGCTTTTTCTACAGCTTTTTCTAATAAACTATAATCAGAAATAGCTGAATATGTTCCTGGTAATTCATATTGATGTGCATAATTTGAATCTGTACAAGCACCTTGTACAATAATAATATCTCTTAAACGAACATCTTCTTTAAATGATCCACAAGATCCAATACGAATAATATTTTCTACATCATAAAAATGAAACAATTCATAACTATAAATCCCAATACTAGGCATTCCCATACCCGAACCCATAATAGAAACTTCTTTTCCTTTATACGTTCCTGTATAGCCAAACATGCTTCTTGTCGCATTAAATTGTTTAACATTTTCTAAATACGTTTCTGCTAAATATTTTGCACGTAAAGGATCTCCTGGCATTAAGACAGTTTTTGCGATATCTCCTTTATTTGCTTGATTATGTGGTGTTGACATAAACACTTCCTCCTTTATTTTCTCCTTAAAGTTTAACATATTCTTTTTCAATTGATAATAACTTTTAAGGATTTTGTACCTTTCCATCTTTTAAATAATAAAAAGTTTCAATATCTGCTGCTTCATTAAGTTTTTCGCCTTTAATCGCATTAACAAGATGTTCAACATAATCATCTTCATTACCTGCACCTAAAATAGCCATATATCCTTCTAAAAAGACCATTGGTCCATAACCGTAATCATCTTCATCAAAATCAATGATTTGGTCAATATGATTTTGATAACTTTCTTTCATTTCATCAAACGTTTGTTCATCATCCATATCATAGGCTTTGATTTTCATATGTTTACCAAATTCTTTTTTAATTGCTGGTAGAACATTCTTTTTAAAATGTTGACAATTGGAACAATCTTTTAAATAAAAATAAGTTAAATGATATGTCTCCTTCCATTCATTTTTTTGATTTTGACAACCAACTAATGGTACTAATAATAAAATAATTAATAGAATCTTTTTTAATTTTTTCATTGTTTCACCTTTTCTATTTATAATGTTTTCTTTTTATTTTTCAATTATACATCAATTATTTTTGAATAGAAAGTGATGTGATGAGAGATAAATAATATTAATAATAATATATATTGAATAAAAATAATATATATAATATAATACAAGTAGAAAGGATGATAGCTATGGCATTTGTATGGTCAACAAATGAAATTTCAAAGAAAACAGTTACTATTTATAGTACAAATCTCACTTTAAACACAGCTGCTTGTAAACATTTTGAAAATGTTCAATATGTATTATTAGGAGTTGATAAAGAGAACAATTTATTAGGAATCAAGCCAGTTGATAAAACAGCAATAGATGAAGGAATTTATCCAAATGATCAATTGCATCGTATTTCAATTGGTAAAAGTTATGGACGTGTTTCTAATAAAAATTTTATTGAAAACCTTGCTAGAGAATATCATTTAGATTTAAGTGATAAACAAGGTCTAAAGTATCCTGCAAATTTTGATGTTGTTCACCAAATATTAACAGTTAATCTATAAGGGAGGGATAGATCATGATGTTATGGATATGGCTAGGCGTTATCATTGTAACTGCTATTATTGAATTAGTTACAATCGATTTAGTAAGCATCTGGTTTACACTTGGTGGAATCGGTGCCTTGATTGCCTATGCTTTAGGTTTAAATCAAACCATTCAAATTATTATCTTTATCATTTTAAGTGTTATTTGTATTGGAATCAGCAGACCTCTTGCTAAGAAATACTTAAGAACACAAACAGTCAGTACAAACTATGATCGTGTTATTGGTCAACATGGACTTGTTTTAAAAAGAATTGATGCTGATACAAGAGGAGAAGTTAAGGTGCTTTCTATGGAATGGTCCGCTTCTAGTGTAGATAATTCTACTTTAGAAGAAGGAGATTATTGTGAAATTCTTGCTGTAGAAGGTGCTCATCTTGTGGTTAAAAAAATTAATAAATAAAGGAGAAAGAAAATGAGTATTATTGGTTTAATTTTAATTATCATTGTTTTAATTATTATTGTCAGTGTTATTGCATTTGCAATTCGTATTGTTCCTCAATCAAAAGCTTATGTTGTAGAAAGAATCGGAGCATATAACCGTACATGTGGTGTTGGTCTTCATATTCTCGTTCCATTTTTAGATCGTGTTGCCAACAAAGTTTCTTTAAAAGAACAAGTTGTTGATTTTGCACCTCAACCTGTTATTACTAAAGATAATGTTACAATGCAAATTGATACAGTTGTTTATTATCAAATTACAGATCCTCGTTTATTCACATATGGTGTCGATCGTCCTATTAATGCCATTGAAAACTTAACAGCAACAACTCTTCGTAATATTATTGGGGATTTGGAATTAGATGAAACTTTAACATCTCGTGATATTATTAACTCACGTATGAGAAGTATCCTTGATGAAGCAACTGATCCTTGGGGAATTAAAGTTCACCGTGTTGAAGTTAAAAATATCATTCCACCTCGTGATATTCAAGAAGCTATGGAAAAACAAATGCGTGCTGAACGTGAAAGACGTGAAGCTATTTTACAAGCTGAAGGTAAGAAAACAGCTGCTATCTTAAATGCTGAAGGGGATAAACAATCAACGATCTTAAGAGCGGAAGCTGAAAAAGAAGCAGCCATCGCTAAAGCTGAAGGTCAAGCTGAAGCTTTACGTTTAGTTTATGAAGCACAAGCAAAAGGTATTACTTATATCAATGATGCACATCCAGATCAAGCTTATGTCACTTTACAAGGTTTTAAAGCCTTAGAAAACTTATCTAAAGGTGATGCTACTAAGATTATTATTCCAAGTGAATTACAAGGAATTGCAGGATTAGCAACTACTTTAAAAGAAGTTGTAAGTGAAAAGAAAGATAAGGAATAATGAAAACAGTCTTCGGACTGTTTTTTCATATTCTTTTTTTTATGTCATATAGTGTATAGGGTGAATAATGATGTGTGGAATTTTATGTTTATATAATCAACAAAGAAATGTCTTAGATGATTGTGGAAAATTTAATAAAATGCTCCATTTATTAGACCATCGTGGTCCTGATGATATGCGAACTTATTTTGATCAACATGTTTTATTAGGTCATTGCCGTCTTTCAATTATTGATTTAAAAGGAGGTATGCAACCTTTAGAATATACTTATCAAGATATTACTTATCGCATTATTTTTAATGGTGAAATTTATAATATGAATGAATTAAAGAAACATCTTATTGATTTAGGTTTCCATTTTTATAGTCAAAGTGATAGTGAGGTTTTACTTGTCAGTTTTATTGCTTATAAAGAAAAATGTTTAAATATGTTAGATGGTATCTTTTCATTTGTTATATCTTATGAAAATAAAATCTTTGCTTGTCGTGATCATTTAGGTGTAAAGCCTCTCTTTTATTATTTAAAAGATGATGATTTAATCATTTCAAGTGAAATTAAAGCTATTTTAATGTACATTGGAAAATGTGTTGTTGATAAAACAGGAATTAAAGAATTACTAGGTTTAGGTCCTAGTTTATCACCAGGAAGTACACTTTATAAAGATATTTATAGTTTAAGACCTGCTCATTATTTATGGTTTGACGGTGAGCATTTAATGATTGAAAGATATTGGTCTTTACAAAAAAAAGCACATCTAAAAAGTTATGAAGAAACTGTTCAAGATGTACGCTTCCTTGTAAATAAAAGTATTCAAAGACAATTATTAAGTGATGTACCTATTTCTTGTATGTTATCTGGTGGTTTAGATTCGAGTATTATTACAGCTATAAGCAGTCAATACGTCAATCATATTTCAACCTATAGTATTGATTACTTAGACCAAGATAAATATTTTCAACCCTATGATTATCAACTTACAAAAGATAGTGATTATATTGATTTAATGGTCAATCGTTATCATAGTCACCACAATAATGTCGTTTTATCACAAAAGAATTTAATTATCTTTTTAAAACAAAGTCTAATGGCTAGAGACGCTCCAGGAATGGCTGATATTGATTCTAGTTTTCTATTATTTTGTAAAGAAATTAAAAGAAATCATAAAGTCGTTTTATCTGGTGAGTGTGCAGATGAAATTTTTGGAGGTTATCCTTGGTTTTATAAAAAAGAACTTTATAGTCTAGATTCATTTCCATGGATTAGAGATGTTGATCAAAGATTAGAACTTCTTAATGAAAATATAAAAAAATTGAACATTAAAGAATATGTTCAAAGTAAATATTATCAATCACTTAATGAAATAGACTACCTCGATCAAAGCTTTTATGATACCAATAAAAGAAAGATGATTTATTTAAACATTGAATGGTTTATGCAAACACTCTTAACACGGAGTGATAGCCAATCTATGTATAACGCTGTAGAGCTTCGTGTACCCTTCGCTTCAAAAGAAATCGTTGAATATATGTACAATGTCCCTTGGACCTATATGTTTAAAGATCAACAAGAAAAAGCTGTTTTACGTGATGCTTTCAAAGACTTCCTTCCTCAAGAAATCTATAATCGTAAGAAAAATCCTTACCCTAAAACTCATTCTCCATTTTTCCTTACTTACATTAAAAACCTTCTCTTAGAAACACTTAACGATAAAAATAACATTCTTTATCAACTTTTTGATATTAAAAAACTTAAACACTTTATTGAAAACAGCGAAAGTATTGAAGTTCCTTGGTTTGGTCAACTCATGATGGGACCACAACTCCTTGCCTATTTTTATCAAATCTATATGTGGGGTAAAATATATCATGTAGAATTAGAGCTTTAATAAAGCTCTAATTCTATTTCTTGACTATTTAAACGAATGTCTTGTAGATATTCGTTTTTTACTCTTATTTGTGTATTATTCACAGATACTTGAGGAATGTCTTTAACCCATTCTTGTAACATTTTAGCATAGTTAAGCTTTAAAAAACCATAACGTATACTTCCTTGACTATCAATAATAATATCTTCATTAACATAAGGTCTTGCATCTATGTGTATTTTAGTTTCAATTCCTTTATAGACTAAAACCATTCTTATTTGAATATACTGATCTATTTTTATTTGGATATCTTTTAGCTTTCCTTTTTCTATAAAGAATCGTTTATAAATGATCCAAACAAGTTTTTCTAAAGTTTTTACATCAATTTTCATAATCTCACCACTTTATTATATGTATAAAAAATCAAGAAGCTTAAGCTTCTTGAATATTTTTATGAATAATATCTAACATTTGATTCAATTCTTGATAATCAATTTGTCCTGGAGCACTTGCTTTTCCTACAGTAGCAAAAGTAATTGCACTACCGAATTGTTCCCCTACTAAACGTGAAGTAAGTCCAATAGATGACATTGACATTGTCACAATTGGTTTTTGAGCATATTCATGTTTAGCTTGAACTGTGAATGAAAGTAGATTTAATAAATCTTGATAGTCTTCTGGCATAACTGCTACCTTCATAATATCTGCTTCTAAAGAATCCATTGATCTAAATTTTTGCATCAATGAATCAACTTCTGGTGTTCTATCAAAGTTATGACTTGACATCAACATATATTTACCAGCATCATGAATAAGTGTTCTTAATTCAATTGCCATATTTGTTCCTAACGCTAATTCAACATCGTAAATATCAAATGCATTTGCTTCAACTGCTAATTTATAAACATTGAAATAATCTTTTGGATCAATTTCAACTTCTCCACCTTCTGCAGCTGTACGAATTGTTAGAATAACTGGTTTTTGTATTTGTAAGGCAGCAATGTTTAAAAATAAATTTCTTAATGCATCTTCTTGATGAATATTTTCATAAAAATCTATTCTTAATTCGATCATATCCACTTCTAATTCATTAAATTCTTTTAATTTATTTAGAATCGCTTCATCATGGCTTTCTACGATAGGAACACATACTTTAGGTTTTCCCTCTCCAATGATGACTCCTTTAATTTCAATACTCATATTTACACCTTCTTTGATTATTTAATAATTCAACAGCATAATAATATCATATTTTTTTATCAGAGTGTTAATTTTTTTATAATTTGCAAAAAAAGCATTAAAATTAATGCTTTTGATTTTTTATAACTTTTTGTCTTGAAAATTCTTCACGTTCTTTTTCTTCAAGAGATTCACTAATAAATTTAATTGTTTCTTCAAAACGTGGAATTGAAATATTTTTTAAGGCATTCGCACGTTTTTGTGTTTTTCTAATGGTATTTGCTAGACGATAAACTGAGTTTTCAACTTCTGCTAAAACAACAGTCAATTCTTTAACACGATAGAAACATTCATAAGCATAGTCTACTTTTGAATTAGAACGATCCATGTTATAACTACATACCATTGGTTGTTTATGATAAGTAATTTTAGGAATTTCTACACCCATAACACTTCGATAAGCAATACTGATTCCATAATCAATAGGTGTTGCTGTAACTAAGTCACTAATCAACCCTAAAGAAATATTTGCTTCTTGTAAAGCATCGTAAGCATTTTGATAAGCTTCCGTAATTTCATCTCTGACCATTTTAACATCATCTAATAATGACATCATTTCTTTAATAAGAACGTTTCTTTTCTTATCTAATAGATCATATCCAAGAACAGCTAATTGTAATTGTTTCTTTGTAGAAATTAAATTTCCTTTTGTTGGAACAACTTTTAAAGCCATAATTAATCACCTGCTTCTTGTAATTCTTTGATGATTGATTTTTCTTTAATATGGAAACGTTTTACAGCACGATCGTGATCATAATGTTCATCTAATAATTTGTTATCTAGACGATCAAGTGCTTCTCTAGGTAAAACTGAAACTAAATCCCATCCTAAATCTAATGTTTCTTCAATTGATCTATTGACATCGAAACCTTGATTTAAGAAATGTTGTTCAAATAGTTTACCAAATGATAAATATTGTTTATCTAATGGAGATAATTCATCTTCACCAATTACTGATGTTAATGATTTAACATCTTGTACGTGGGCATAACATGCAAATAATTGGTTGGCGATGTCTTGATGATCGCCACGTGTATACCCTTCACCGATACCATCTTTCATTAAACGTGAAAGTGATGGTAAAACATCAACTGGTGGATAAATACCGGCTGAGTTTAATTCAGGTGATAGAGTAATTTGTCCTTCTGTGATATATCCAGTTAAGTCAGGAACTGGATGAGTAATATCATTGTTAGGCATTGTTAAAATAGGGATTTGTGTTACAGAACCTTCTGCCCCTTTAATAATACCAGCTCTTTCATATAAAGAAGCTAAGTCAGAATATAAGTAACCTGGATAACCTTTACGTCCAGGAATTTCTCCTTTACTTGAAGAGAATTCACGTAACGCTTCACAATAGGAAGTAATATCTGTATAGATAACTAATACGTGCATATTTTGTTTATAAGCTAAATATTCAGCAGCAGTTAAAGCACAACGTGGAGTTAATGTACGTTCAATGATTGGATCATTTGATAAGTTTAAGAACATAACAACTCTTTCCATAACTCCTGCTTCTTTAAAGCTACGTTTAAAGTAGTTTGCAACGTCATTTGTAACACCCATTGCCGCAAAGACAATGGCGAAACCTTTTCCTGATTCGTCAGCAACTTTTGCTTGTTTAACGATTTGTACAGCTAAACGGTCATGTGGTAAACCTGAACCAGAGAAGATTGGTAATTTTTGTCCACGAATTAATGTAGCAAGACAGTCAATTGATGAAATACCTGTATTGATGTAGTTACGTGGATAAACACGGCTTACTGGATTTAATGGTAAACCATTGATATCCATCATTTCCTCTGCATAAATTTCACCTAAACCATCGATTGGTCTACCAGCACCATTGAAGACACGTCCTAAAATTTCTTTAGAAACAGGTAATTCCATTGGTCTACCTAATAATTTAGTCTTTGTATTTTCTAGTGATAAATCATTTGTTCCTTCAAATACTTGGACAACGATTTTTTCACCTTCAATTTGGACAACACGTCCAGAACGTGTTGTCCCATTTTTTAATTGAATTTCAACCATTTCGTCGTAAGAGGCACCTTTTACGTGATCTAAAACGACTAATGATCCATTGATTTCATTTAATCCTACATATTGTAGTGCCATTTTTATTTCCTCCTACGCTACAGATTTTAATGCATTATCAATATCTTGATAATAAGTATCTAATTTTTCAATATGATCATTTGGAATATCATATTTCATTTTAATTAATTGTTCAAAAATACCAGTTTCACTAATTGCTCGAACAACTTTACCTTGAGCAACAGCTTCTTGACATTTTTTATTTAAATATAAGATAACATCCATCATCTTTAATTGTTTAGCAAGTGGTACGTATGTATCATCCTTATGGAAGGCATTTTGTTGTAAATAACCAACACGAACCACTTTTGCGATTTCCATCACTAATTTTTGATCTTCTGGTAATACATCAGGTCCCATTAAGTTAACAATTTCATTTAATCTTGATTCTTCAGCAAGAATGAATGAAAGTTGTTGACGATCACTGACGAAATCAGAACCAACATTTTGGTCATACCATTTTTCAAGATCATAAACATAATCACTATAAGATTGTGTCCAGTTAATTGCGAAATAGTGACGAGCATAAGCCAAGGCTTTATCTAAGGCCCAGAAACATCTTACGAAACGTTTTGTATTTTGTGTAACTGGTTCTGAGAAGTCTGCCCCTTGTGGTGATACGGCACCGATGATTGAAACAGAACCTTCTTGTCCATTTAAAGTTTTCATGTATCCAGCACGTTCATAGAATTGTGATAAACGTGATGGTAAGTAAGCTGGGAATCCTTCTTCAGCTGGCATTTCTTCTAGACGACCAGAGATTTCACGTAACGCTTCAGCCCAACGTGAAGTAGAATCGGCCATGATTGCACAGTGATATCCCATATCACGATAATATTCAGCTAAAGTAATTCCTGTATAAATACTTGCTTCACGTGCGGCAACTGGCATGTTTGAAGTATTCGCAATTAAGACAGTTCTATCAGTTAATGGTTTACCACTCTTAGGGTCAATCAACTCACTAAATTCTTCAAGAACTTGAGTCATTTCGTTTCCACGTTCTCCACAACCAACATAAATGATAATATCGGCATCACACCATTTAGCAATTTGGTGTTGTGTCATTGTTTTACCAGTACCGAAACCACCTGGAATAGCAGCAGTTCCACCTTTAGCGATTGGGAATAATGTATCGATAACACGTTGTCCTGTTACTAAAGGAATAGAAATTGGTAAACGTTCTAGAGTTGGACGTGCTTGTTTAATTGGCCATTTTTGACATAATGTACATTCATGAATTTGACCATGTTCATCTTCAATTTTCATTACGACATCATTGATTTTATATTGACCATTTTCTTTTACTTCAACAACTTTACCACTTAAAAGTGGTGAAAGCATACATCTGTGTTCAATTAAATCTGTTTCAGGACATGTTGCATAGATGTCTCCACCTTTTAAAACATCTCCTACTTTTACTTTCATTGTAACGTCCCATAATTTTTCAACATCAAGTGAATCAACATCGCTTCCGGCTTCAATAAAAGCACCTGATTGTTCAGCAATGGCTTGTAAAGGACGTTCAATCCCATCAAAGATATTTCTTAAAATACCAGGACCTAATGTAACACAAATTGGTGATCCTGTAGAAATAACAGGTTCTCCTGGTTTTAAACCAGTTGTTGTTTCATATACTTGGATAGTTGTTAAATCTTTAGAAATTGAGATAACTTCACCCATTAATTTAGCATGACCAACATAAACCATTTCTAACATTGAAAAGTCTTTGGCATTTTTTACTTTAACAACGGGACCATTAATAGAATAAATTACATTTTCACTCATCTTTAATCCCCCTATTTAATCATCAATCCAGAAGTCTTATAGAACCAATCTTTTTGAGCTTCTAAATTTGAGTCTAATGATTCATCTACGACAACATTTGTTGTTTTATTTTCAATAATGAATCCACCTAATTGAATTTGTTGACCTTCTTCAACTTCAATTGGTAAAGCATATGCTTTCTTTAAATCATCAGCATATTTTAAATCTTCTTTTCTTACACATAAAACACAATCAGTCATTTGATATTCATCACTTACTGCTTTTACATGACTTGTAAGATATTCAAGATAATTAGAACTATTTACAAATTCAACAAGTTTATTTTTTACTTCTGTAAAAATTGTATTAACATATTCTTCTCTTTTTTCAACTAATTTTTTTAATCTTTCTTCTAATTGAGCTGAAGCTTCAATACTTGCTTTAGAAGAAATTTCTGCTAATTCTTTATCTAATTGATGCTTAGCATCAATTTCAGCTTCACCTCTTAATTGGTTATAAGCTTCTTGTTCAATTGCTTTTGCTTCATCTAAAATTTCTTTTTCTTCAGCTGATGAAATTTTTTCAATTTCATCTTTGATATAAAGAAAGACTTGATCTTTTTTTTGCATAGCACTTTCTCCTATAACTTAACTCCAATTGCTTCTGAAACATATCTATCAATCGTTTCACCAATTTTAGAATTTCCATGTCTATCAGGAATTTCTACAAGCAATGGTTTTTGTTGTTTTAATTTTATTTCAGAAATAACATCAGGAGCTAATTCAATTAATTTCGTTGTAATTAAAATCACACCTATGGATCTATCTTTCATTTTTGTTTCCAAAACTTCAAGAAAATCACGTCTTTTATGAACAACTTCTCCTTCAATACCAACCAGTCTTAAACCCATTTCAGTATCGACATTGTCACTTATTAAATAAAATTTCATAAAAAATCACTCTCTAAATTAGATTTTGTTGATAATTAAGATAGAGATTAATAAACCATAGATTGCAACCCCTTCACCTAAGGCAACGAAGATTAATGATTTACCAAAGTTCTTTTCATTTTCAGAGAAAGCTCCAATAGCTGCTGGAGCTGCTGCTGCAACGGCAATACCTGCACCTAAAGCAGAGAAACCAGTTGATAAAGATGCTGCTAAGAATCCTAAACCTTGAGCAATTGTACCAGTGATTGTAGCAACTTCACCTGCTGCAAATACACTTGAATTTGACATAGCAACTAATAAGCATAAAACAACGGCACCAGCGAAACCACTGATATGAACACCTAATCTTCTTTTAGCGCTTTGAGCTGATACTTTTCCTGTAAATACTTTAATTAATGGTAATGTTAATAAAACTACTGCAACTAATGGTAATAAAATTTCTAATACTGTCATAATAAATTTCCTCCTTGAATTTAATCTTCCTTAATAGTTTTAAATGGAATTCCATTTCCTTCATAATAACGTGAAAACATTTCATAGAATTCAAGACGTAATACTTGAATACCAACAATCAATCCTTCAAGACACATTACAAAAACGTTTCCTAAAATCAAGACGATGATTTCACCAAATCCTCCTACCATTTCAGCAAGAGTATAAACAACAAGCATCATACCAGCATGCGATAAAACGAATCCCCCAACACGCAAGAATGACATTGTGTTTGTAATAAATGATAAGACTACTTCAAATAATTCGAAGAATCCTTCAACAAAGAATGCTCCAAAACCATTTGGGAACATTTCACCATGTTCTTCTAATTTTCTAATTAACGGTTCTTTTAAGAACATTAAGATAAGTGGTAATACAATTAAAATTAAAATATAGAAAATATTTACAAAATGTTGTCCTGTAAGCATTCCAAGTGCTGCAACAATAACAGCAACATAGAATGTAACCCCACATAAACCATTTTGACTTAAAATCGCTTCACCGATATTTTTCTTTTTAAAGTTCAAAACAATACTGAATGTCATTGAAATAAGAATTAAGACAATACCAAGTCCAATGGCAGCCATTAATAATGTCATTGTATTTTCTGGTGACATTGCATTAAAGAATGAGAAACCTTTGAAATATTCAGATAAGATTTCTTCATTTCCAAAGAATGAACCAAAGAATACACCGAAGATTGCACTGGAAATACCTAAACGAACTCCCACGCCACCTAATTTTAAATTAAATTTCTTTTCAGCAACAAGGCCTACTAAAGAAAGAATAATACCTTGTCCTAAGTCACCAAACATAATACCAAATAATAAAGTATATGAAATAGCAACTAATAATGTTGGATCTACATCATTGTAACGAGGTACACCATACATTTCGACGAACATTCTAAATGGTTTTGCAAACCATGAATTTTTAAGTCTTGTTGGTGGTTCTAGACGTACATCTGATGTAGCAGGTAAAACTTCAAGTTTAACACCATCGATACTTTCAAAAGTGTTTTTGAAAGTATCTAAATCATTCTTAGGGACAAATCCATGAACATTTAATTTATCACCTAATTTAACAATATATTTTTGCATTGCATAAACTGAATTTAATTTTTTAGCAACACTATAAATACGTGTTAATTCTTCCATGTTTTCCGAAATTGTTTTATCAATTCTATTTTGTAAATCTTGGCTGTATTGTTTAGCTGAATCAGATTCATTTTGAATTTCTTTTTCAGCTAATTCACATGAACCATGAACGAATTCAGGAATATGGATTTTTTCAAAATAAAGTGATGTAAAAACATTATCCACTTCAGGAGCATCTGTAGGTGTTGTCATATACATACACCATACATATTTATCATCTCTTTGAAATGCTTTATAAACAAATGGTAATGTTTCATAATACTCTAACTTTCCTTCATTATTGAGAGGAAGTTTACCGAATCTTATTTTTAAATATTGTGTTCCAAATAATTGATCAAAGTCAATATTAGAACCTTCAACATGATTCAAAGTAATGATAGCTTCATCATTTTCTTCAATCATCTTTGTCAATTCTTTTTTAACAGCATCAATACGGTCAATATCTAAAAATAAATCATCTAAAAATTCTTTAGCTCTAAATACATTAAGTTGCGAATCTGTTTCAACTTCAGGAACTTCAAAATGATATTTTGTTTTCATTTCTTCAATTCTTGATAACAATTCTTCATAAAGATTGTCATTGTTGTAAGCTGAAAGACCAGCAACACTATCCGTAAACTTGCTTGCTAGCTCGGGATGAAAATCATCTCTTTGATAAAGCTCAAGTAACACATCATTACAATTGTCTTTATCAAAATCAAGGCTAACCAAGTTTAATTTCGCTATTGCCATGACAGTCCCCCTTTACTCTTTGTTGATCTTTTTGTCACTTTTTTCACTAAGCTACAAACTAATAATAACGCAATGTTTATAACAAAGAATAATCCAATTTGCATTGCATAGTTTGTACCTACAACAAAGATTGAATTATAAAGTGACATACTATAGAAGACTGTTCCACTTAATAGTCCTCCTATTGTAACAGCAGCTCCTACACGTTGTAGTAACTTACTGATGTTACCTTTAATAATAAATGATAATAGAATAGCTAAAACACCTACTCCTAAATCACCAAGTAAAACAAGTGCTGAAAGCATCATAACCACACCAGCAATCACTGTTGGATCAAATTTTTCACCAGGTTTAAATGTGAATAAGCATTCAAATGGTTGGAAAAGTGTGTTGTTTTCAACATAAACAGGACCTTCAATTCCTTGATCTTGATATGTATCAATAGGAAGTTCATGAATAGTAATTCCAGGAACATTTACAATATCTTCTAATTCATTTTTATTAAATGAACTAAATGCATAAACTGCAGCTTTAGTTTTTAAATCAACTACATATTTACCTTTCTTGTATAACTCTTTCAAACGATATGTTTTCCAAAAGTCACCAAGTAATTGTTCTTCATTTTCTTCTTTCACTTTTTCAATACGTTGATCAAGTTCTTGAAGATACGCTTCCATTGTTTTATCTTCTGCTTTTAATTCAGCAACTGCTTCTTCCATTTTACCATGGGCAAATTTTGGAAGTTTTACTTCTTCAAAGTTCATTGAAGAGAAAATGTTATCAATTTCACCAATACTATGTTCAACGCCACCATAAACAATCCAAGCAAATTGATCTGTATGTGATAATTCTTGATAAACAAATGGATAACTGTCAAAATATTTAATTTTTTCAATTTGTGATAATGGTAATTTACCAAATCTTAAAGCAACATATTTTAATTCATGAATATCATCGATAGAAATACGATCACGATTTAAACATGAAATCAATTCAATTGCTTCTTGATTTTCATAATAATCTTTTTTAATTCCTCTTTTAATTTCATTAATATCATCTAACTTTTGATGAATTTCTGAAATATAATCTAAAATTTCACGAACATTTAAAAATGCACTTTGAACGGGTCTATCTACTCTTTCAATATGTAAGACATCCATCACATTATAAAGTTCGTCTAATACTTCGTTATATGGATTTCTATCTTCCATAGAAGTTGCATGATCTAAATTAGAAATCACTTTCTTCGCTTTAACTGGATAAATAGAATCTTGATGATTTTCAAGTTTCATCAAAACTTCCATATAATCATCTCTAGAGAAAACAATGTTATATAAATGTGTATTCTTAATCATTTTTTTCCCTCCTATGCATAGATCAATGTATTTTCAATTTTTGAAACAGGTTGATTATAACGAATACCTTCAACAATATGCTTCAAGTTATCTATTTCAATTCTTTGTAAAATACTATAAGTCATATAAACAAGTGGTGCACTGTTTGAAAAACGCATGTATCTTTTTGCGATATTATATTGAATACTATCTGCATAATATTCGATATAGGCAAATTCTTTATCATCCATATAGAAGTTATATTTAGAAGTTGATAATAAAGATAATACTTCTTTAGGACCGCTTGCACTAATTAAACGATTCATCATATCTTTTGGCAATCTTGAATATTGTAAAAAGAGTGAACTTCTGATTGAATCTTCTGATTCATGGAAATATTGTTTATAACGATAGATTTTTGAAATATTCTTTAATTCAATAGAAGTATAGAGAATATTTAATAAATCTTTTTGAACACTTCCTTTGAAGTGTTTTTTAATTGTTTCAACAATGTTTTCATAATAAAGTGATTGTAAGCACATATGAACTTCTTTAACATCAAATGGGACAGAGAAATCAATTTCTTTAAGAACTTTATAATATCTTGTTTTTGAAAGATATTGTAAAAGATCTTTGAATGATTCAATGTTTACTAATCCATCAATATTAAAACTTGTCTTTTTCGCTAAATAAGTAGGAATTGATAAATTAAAGCTATATTGTTCCTTTGCTTGTAAAGAAACAAGTTTATCCATAATTAAATTAATTTCTACTCCAATAATTTCAAATAGATAAAAATCTTCATCAGATTTAGGTGAATATTTCATCAACTTCGCACAACGATGATAATATTCTTGATTTAAACAATCTTCTATTTGACCACGATGAACATGTCTAATATTAATATCTTTTAAAGCATCTGCATAACTTGTTTGAGATTTTAAATAAGAAACAACTTCTCCAATTGTTTGTTTTCTTGTTAAATCAAGATAAACATTCTTATTTAAACGCCCACCATACATCGCTTTAGCTTTTGCACATAAGGCATTTGAAGATAAAGACATCTTTACACCTTCTATTTAGTACATCTCGTAAAGATTTCATCTACCCATTTATCTTTATTTTGAGTAAATAAATCTTCCATATTTTCCATTGATTTATGAAATTCATTTTCTTGTAATTGTGCTTCTTCTTTATTCTTATTCAATAGATCTTGTTTATGCTTTTCAACTTGATCTTGTTGACTATCAATATACTCACTATAAATTGTAGACTTTTGCGACATCATACTTGATTGAGCTTCCGCTTTTTTCTTTTTCGCAAGTTCTACTTTTTCTACGCATTGGCGATCGAATTCTATTAACTTTTGAATAATATCATCCATCTTATTTTCCCCCTTCTTCTTGTCGAGGATAATTGTACTCTCATTCTTTTAAAATTCAACAGATATAGCTTTCAAAAGCACTCTTTATGATAAATTTATGACGAATTTATAAGAATTTATCAAAAATCCTCTTTAAAGAATGTATGTAAAAATAAAAGCACCTCCCCTATTTTTGTGTTGTTCATGTCACTTCCTAGAGATGTGGCGCTTGCAATACATACCTTATTCTTTATTTCGCACGTTATTCTACTCCCACTTTTCAATATTTGTCAATAGACAAATTTTCACATTTGCATAAATCTGCCAAAACCTTAGCGTCATGCCACTTTTAGCAAGATTCATTCCTAATTTTTATTCATCTCTAAGCCTTTTCATTCTTGAATGTAAATGTTAAAATGAAAGAACTTAGGAGGTCATTATGATAAATCAAAGAATTACAAAATTAAGACAACTTATGAAAGAAAGAGGAATCGATCTTTATATCATTCCAACCAGTGATTTTCATCAAAGTGAATATGTAGGAAGTTACTTTGAAGCTCGTCATTATATGTCTGGATTTAGCGGTTCAGCTGGAACTCTTATCGTAAGAGAAGATGAAGCTTATTTATGGACAGACGGTCGTTATTTTATTCAAGCAGAAAAAGAACTTGCCGGTAGTTGTATCCAATTAATGAAAATGCGTACACCGGGTGTTCCTACTATTAAAGAATATATTGAAAAATATCCAGAAGCAACCATTGGTTTTGATGGACGCGTGATGCCTTATAATCAATGTCTTTTCACAAATACCATTCAAGCCAATGAAGATCTTGTAGATCTTATTTGGCAAGAGCGTCCTGAACTTTCCCATGAAGAAATTTATTTATATGATACAAAATATTGTGGTGTTTCTAGAAAAGAAAAATTAGAAATCATTAGAGAAAAAATGAAAGATGCGAAATATCATTTAGTGACAACTTTAGATGATATTGCTTGGATCTTTAATATTCGCGGTAATGATGTTTTATGCAACCCTGTTGCTTTAGCTTATGCTTTAATTGAAAAAGAAAAAGCAAATCTTTATTTAAGAAAAGAAGCGGTAAGTCAAGAAGTCATTGATGAATTATTAAAAGACCAAATTGAAGTTAAAGATTATTTTGATATTTATGAAGATATTAAACATATTGAAGGAAAAGTATTATTAGATACTAAATCTGTTAACTATGCTTTAGTAAGTCATATTCGTCAAGAAAATATCATTGATCAAACAAACCCAAGTCAATTACTTAAATCAATTAAAAACGAAACAGAAATCAAAGCAACTAAAGATGCTCATTTACATGATGGTATTGCTGTTACTAAATTTATGTATTGGTTAAAAACAAATATAGGAAAGATGGAAATGGATGAACTTTCTATTTCGAATAAACTTTTAGAATATCGCAAACAACAACCAAATTTCAAAGATATTTCCTTTACAACAATCTGTGCTTATCGTGAAAATGCTGCTTTAATGCATTATCATCCAACAGAAAAACAATATTCTAAAGTAGAAGCTTCACATCTATTATTAATTGATAGTGGTGGACAATACTTAACAGGAACAACAGATATCACAAGAACCTTTGTTTTAGGTGAAATGACGCAAGAAGAAAGAAAAGACTTCACAATTGCTTTAAAAGCAATGTTCAGATTACAAAATGCGCATTTTATCCAAGATGTTACAACAGGAGCAAACCTAGACATCCTTGCTCGTGGTGTGATTTATGACTATGATTTAGATTATCGTTGTGGAACAGGGCATGGTGTTGGTCATTTCTTAAATGTTCATGAAGGACCTAATGGACTTCGTCCAAAAAGCTTATATGGTCATGAAGCATGTATCGTTCCAGGCATGATTACAACAGATGAACCAGGTGTTTATGTAGAAGGTAGTCATGGTATTAGACATGAAAACGAACTCTTATGTGTAAAACATACTGAAAATGAATATGGTACTTTCTTAAAATTTGAACCGATCACTTATGTTCCATTTGATATTGAAGGTTTAGATTTAAATTATTTATCAAATCATGAAATTGCTTCTATTAATGAATATCAACAATATGCCTTCGATCATATTAAAGATGCCTTAACTCAAGAAGAAAAAGATTGGTACTTAAATAACTTATTTATTAAATAACAAGAGAAATCTTGTTATTTTTTTAAAACCGATATAGCTTTAAGCTATATCAAATAGTGAAAAATATGTATTTTACAATATCACTTATGTTTTTTATACTTTTAGTAACAACAAGGAGGAAGTAAAAATGAACGCACCTTATAAATATGATATTGTTGGAAGTTTTTTAAGAGATAAAGAAATTAAACAAGCAAGAGAAGAATTTTCTTTAGGTAAAATAACACTTCAACAATTAGAAGAAGTTGAAAATAAATCTATCGAAAATCTTGTTAATGAAGAAAAAGCTGTTGGTTTAAAAGCTGTCACTGATGGTGAATTTCGAAGAGCCTTTTGGCATTTAGATTTTCTATGGGATTTAAAAGGCGTAGAAAAAGTAGCCGTCGAACATTTTTCAATTGCCTTTAAAGGACATCAACCAAAAAGTCAAACTTTAGAAATTGTGGATAAAATCGATTTTCCCGAAGATCATCCATTTTTAAAACATTTTAAATTCATGCAAAGAGTATCTGGAGAAACAGAAGTTAAACAATGTATCCCTTCTCCTTCAATGCTTCATTTAATTTGTTGTATTAGAGAAGAAAACTATCAACCTATTGAAAGATATCAAGATAACGATGTTTTATTAAAAGATATCGCCTATGCTTATCAAAAAGCAATCAAAGCTTTTTATAATGCTGGATGCCGTTATCTTCAATTAGATGATACTTCATGGGGAGAATTTTGTTCAAAAGAAAAAAGAGAAGCTTACAAAGCAAGAGGAATTGATGTAGATGAACTTGCTAAAAAATATGTTGATATGATCAATCTCGCATTAGAAGCTAAACCTGATGATATGGTTATTACAATGCATATTTGTAGAGGTAACTTTAGATCAACATGGTTTACTTCAGGCGGATATGAACCAGTTGCAAAAATTTTATTTGGGAATTGTCATGTTGATGGTTTCTTCTTAGAATATGATAGTGAACGTGCTGGTGGATTTGAACCTCTTCGCTATATTCAAAATCAAAAAGTTGTCTTAGGTCTTGTGACTTCTAAAGATGCTAAACTTGAAAACAAAGATGAAATTATTAAACGTATTCATGAAGCAGAAAAATATGTTCCATTAAATCAATTAGCACTGTCTCCACAATGTGGTTTTGCTTCAACAGAAGAAGGAAACTTACTTACTAAAGAAGAACAATGGAATAAAGTCAAACTTGTTAAAGAAATCGCTGAAGAAGTTTGGTAATAATAAAAGGAACTTTTCGTTCCTTTTATTATTTTATAACTGATTTTAATGTTTCATCTGTCATTGCAAAAGTTTCTGATACTTTTTGATAGATGATTTCTTCATCAATGTTCAATTCTTTTAAAAGTTTAAAAACCTTTTTTAAATCCTCTTTTCTTGTTTTATCCATTGCATCATTCATTAAGTTTTCAAAAACATCAAACAAATTAATATCATCACTGGATTCATTTTCAATACTTTCTAACAAAATCGATTTCATATCACGAGAACGACTTCTTTTATCACGATATAAAATATAAGCCTTTGCTACTCTTACATAGCCTTCTTCAATTAAAATTTCTTCAACTGTATCTTGAACAAGTTCTACTGTTGGTAAAGTACTTTCTTTTTCTTCTAATCTTTTTTCTACATCATGAGCAATAGCATATACTTTCTTTAATTCTACTTTATCAAAACATGCACTAAAGGCTTTATAAAGCGCTCCAGCAATCTTGTCTACTTCAAAGTCAACTAAACGCCCATCTCTTTTTCTAATACTTTTAATCATACAAAGTCTCCTATCTATATATAGTATAATGAAATTTTTATTTAATTTCATTATATATGATATTTTTCTACATGGACTTGATAATTTTTATAAATTACTAAAATATAATCTTCTTTTAATTTTTCAACAATCCCATATCTAAAGACATCTTCTTGATTTAATTGATGCTTTTCTATTAATCGATGTTTGATTTCTTTTTCGTTATCAATTCTTGTCTTCCACCATTTTTTAGGTTTGACTTTAGATAATCTTAAATAGTCTTCTATTAATTCATCTTCATATCGTTCTTTTAAATAAAGATTGATATATTGGAATAATTCATCTAATTGAAAACCAAAGAATTTAAACTGTTGAGCTTGGTAAAATTCACCCAAATCTAAAAAGAAATAAAATGGTGACTTACATTGTCTTAGGACTTTATTCATTGTTATTGGCATTCTTCCTGAATTCCAATATTTTTGTAACATATCTTCAGCTAAATGTATTTTTTCAATATCTTCTTTAGATAAATCATGACTCTCTATTAATTCATAAGGCGCATGTTTTTCATAAATATAACCATATTTATTAGCTTCTTTTCTTAAACTTGTTCCTCTTAAAAGTTTTAAGAACCCTAATTGTAATTCCTTAGGATATAATCTAAAAACATCATCAAATGATTTTGAGAATCTTTGTAAGTTCTCTAGTGGCAATCCTGCAATTAAATCTAAATGAAAATCTATTTTATGATTTTGTTGGAGTTGTCGAATAACATCACATAGACGTTCAAAGTTTTGATATCTTTGAACAACTTTATTTGTTGGTTCATAAGTTGATTGAATACCGATTTCAAATCTAAGTAAACCATCAGGTGCTTCTTCATTAATAAAATCAATAATTCTTTGATCTAAAACATCCCCATTGATTTCAAATTGTAATTGTACTCCTGGATGACAGTTTTTAAAAACAAAGTCTAATATTTCTAAAGCATGTTCTGTTTTAGCGTTAAACGAGCGATCTAAAAGCTTAATTACTTTGACATCTGTATTTAAGATTGCTTTTAATTGTTGTTTTAAATAATCCATTGAAAAGAATCTTAATCCTTTTTCTAATGAAGATAAACAATATTGACATTGATAAGGACATCCTCTACTTGTTTCAAAATATAAGATCCTATTTTTCATATCTTTCATGTCTCTTTCTAATAAATAAGGAGACTCTAACATTTCTAAATAACTTAAATCAACTGGTGGAATCAAGCGTGGATCTCGATGTTCTTTCATACTAATACCTTGAAGCTTGACTTCTTCATTATTTTCCAAAGCTGTCAATAATTGATTTAAAGCAACTTCCCCTTCACCTGCCATAATATAGTCAATTTCAAACTCATCTAAAAAATGATCAATTTCATAAGTTACTTCAGGTCCACCAATAATAATCTTTAACTCAGGTTTTCTTTCTTTTAATAAATGACATAATTTTTGAATATGATCTACATTCCAAATATAGACACTTAAACAAAGAACATCTAAATCCATTGATAAAAGATCATCTACGATATGATTTAAATCATCTTTAATGGTATATTCTTTAAAATCAATATCATGATCATCTTTACAAGCTACATAAAGAAGTCTTAACGCTAATGATTTATGGATAAATTTTGAATTTAATGTTGTGATTAATGTTTTCATAATAACTCTATATAAAAATCTAGAGAAAACTCTAGATTTTTAATCTTTCTTAAATTTTGGAATAACATTTTTATATAAACAATACTCTTCTAACGTCCAGTTTTGATCTTTAATTTCCTTAGCCACTTTTTTACCTACATAACGTAAATGCCATGGTTCATGAGAAATTCCTGTAATACCATCCGTTCCTTCTGTAAAACGAACAATAAATCCATATTTTGCACAGTTTTCAACAACCCATTTATATTCTGTTGTATCCCCAAAGACAAGTCTTTGTTTATCAACGACACTTTGAGAAGTCATATCAATACCAAGTCCTGTTTGATGTTCACTTGCTCCTGGAGTAGCTACATATTCAGCAGCATAAGCACCACCATATTTTTGTTCAGTTTCTTGATAGATTTTTTCTTGTTCTTCATATGAACGATAACCACTATTTAATAATAAATACATACCTTCTTTTTTAGCATCTTTGATCATTTTAACTAAAGCTTCGGCTGCAACTTTTCTAAGTTGTGGATGATCGCATGTTGGCGCTACATATTCACTATCTAATTCTACTAAATCTTTTGGTTCATAATCATTTAAATAGAATCCTTTTTTTACAAGAGTTAAATAATCATCTGGATTGGCAATATTATATTTAGCTTTTGTTTGACCATTACTTGAAACAATAAATGGATAATTAACAATATTAACGGCATAATTATAATCTTTAACAGTATTATATTGTGCTATATAATCATTGATTTTCTTTAAATCATATCCTTTTACTTTTCTAAAAGGAGCTGTTTGACTATTTGTAAGTTTATTGTCTATTAAAAATTGAAGATCACTTTTACCTGCACCATCTTTTAACATTGACCAAATTGTTTTTTCACTATAACCCATTGATTTTAATGAAGGCACTTGATTTTCAAAAATATAATTAACAACATCAACGATATCTTCATAATTCATATCTTTATGTAAAGAATAGAATTGTTCATATTCATCATAAAGAGCTACTTTATTTGAATTATCGATCCATTTTAAAATATGTTTCATCTCATCATGTGATAACAATTCTTTTTCTTCATCATTATCAAATGATTTTACTAATTCACTAGTTGTTGACCAAGAGTAGCCTTTCATCAAAAATTGAATTCTATTAAAATTAAAATAAATAATAATTCCTAAAATAACAACCACTGCTGCAATTACAGCAATCACAGTACGTCCTACTTTTAAACGTCTTCTTGAACTACTATAAGAACTGTAATAACTATAATCTGTTTTTTTCTTAAATAATCCCATTTCTTTTTTTCACCTCTATTAATGTATCGCTATTATAGAAAATATAAATACTACTTACAATCCTTTTTTAAATAGTTTTTTCTACCAATTTCATATAAATCATTTCCTAAATGATCAATCACTACAACTAATGGCATATTTTTAACTTTTAACTTACGAATTGCTTCCGGTCCTAAATCATCAAAAGCAATCACTTCACATTCTTCTATACATGAAGACATCATCGCTCCAGCACCACCAATAGCACCAAAATAAACGCCATGATAGTCAACAATGGCTTTTTTAACTGCATCACTTCGATACCCTTTACCAATCATCGCATGTAAGCCAAGTTTAATAAGTCTAGGTGAATAAGCATCCATTCTTCCTGAAGTGGTTGGTCCACCACTGCCAAATACTTGACCTGGTTTTGAAGGTGTTGGGCCAACATAAAAAATCGTTTGATCTTGGATATTGAAAGGAAGTTCTTTTCCTTCATCCAATAATTGAATCAATCTTTTATGAGCAGCATCTCTTCCTGTATAAATCGTTCCACTTAAAAAAACTTCATCTCCAGCTTTTAGCTGTTTAATTTTATCAACTGTTAATGGTGTTTCTAAATAAATCATAATGAAACCTCCTTATGACGTGAGACATGACAACAAATACTAACAGCGACTGGCATTCCTGCAATATGTGTAGGGAAAGTTTCAATATTTAAAGAAAGAGCTGTTGTCTTTCCTCCATAACCAGCAGGGCCAATTCCTGTTTCATTGATCATTTGTAATAATTCATCTTCTAAAGAAGCATATCTTTGATCTGAATGATGACTTCCAATTTCACGAATCATGGCCTTTTTAGCAAGCATTGTCACTTTATCAAAAGAACCTCCAATACCTACACCAATAACCAATGGTGGGCAGGCATTTGGTCCTGCATCATTGACCACTTTCATCACAAAATCCTTAATTCCTTGAAGTCCATCACTTGGTTTTAACATCTTAATTTGGCTCATATTTTCTGAACCAAATCCTTTAGGTGCTAAAGTAATATGAAAAGTATCCCCCTCAACAATATCATAATAAATAATTGCTGGAGTATTATCTTTTGTATTAGTACGTTCAAACAAAGGATCTTTAACAACTGATTTTCTTAAATACCCCTCTGTATATCCTTGTCTTACTCCTTCTTGAATTGCTTCATTTAAACTGCCACCTGTAATATGTACTTCTTGTCCCATTGTCACATAAACAAAAGCCATTCCTGTATCTTGACAAATAGGCATTTGTTTTTCTTGTGCCAACTTTGCATTATCCATTAATACTTGTAATGTTTTTTGGGCAAGTGCACTATCTTCTTCATCATGTTTTTGTGATAATGCTTTTTCAACATCTTGAGGTAAAATAGTTGCTGCTTCTATACACATTTTTTTAATTGCATCTGTAATTGTTGAACATGTTATTTCTCTCATATATATCTCCTATTCAATAATATTATCTTTTACATCAGGATAATAAATAGAATAATATCTAAGTGACATTAATTCCATTGTTGTAAGTAAATTATGTTTACCTGTTTTTTTATATTTTGAATCACCTATTTCAATAATATAATTTGGTTCAAAACCAAAATCAAAGCTCTTATCATTGGTAATCACAACAACTTTCGCATTTGATTTTTTAATATATGAAATCATCTTTTGACTCCCATTAAAAATATGACCACTTACTGTTAAGATAATAGCTACACTATTTTCATCTAACTCCTTAGCACATTGAAGCTGACTTGTTTGTTCCATATAAGCCATTGTGAACTTCTCTAACATCAATAAATCAGTTTGAAAATGTAAAGCAACAGAATGTGAAAACTGTGTTCCAAAAAAAGCTACGTTATCACTATCATGAATCAGTTTTAAAACCTCATCGATTACATTCCAATCTAAATAAGAAGAAAGTTGATTTAAAGATGTACAAATTTGTTGGCTATAATAAGCTGTACTTTCTTCTGGATGATCTTTCATCATATCTAAAGGAACATTAATTAAATTATTAAACTTTCTTGATGTTGAACTAAACCACGCACACTCTTGTTTTAAATGAGCATAATTTTCATAACCAAGCGTTCTACAAAAACGAGAAATGGTTGCTGGAGACACAAAACATTCGCTCGCAAGTTTAGAAATTCCCATATGAGCTACTTCTGAAATATGATGTGCCATATACCAGGCAATGTTATAATTTGTATCTGTTTCATTGGCGCTATCTAAATATATTAATAATCTATAAAATAAATTTTTCATGTCATCCTCCCCTATTCTACAATATTATACACTAAATTCATCTTTATGCTTATATAAATTTGTGATAACAAATCACATATTTTTTTACATTTGTAACTTTTTTTAACTATTTTTTATTCATATATTAAATCTGTAGAAAGAAAATAGATTTTACTATTCATATTCCCTCTATTATCTTTCTATATTATTCTTATCCTCCCAAATAAGAATAACATAAAAGGCATCTTGATGTCTTTTTTCTTTTTCTTATAATAAAGAAAAAGGAGATCAATATAATGTTAAAAGAATTCAAAGAATTTGCCTTAAAAGGCAACATGATTGATTTAGCTGTTGGGGTTATTATCGGTGGTGCTTTTAATTCATTAGTCACTTCTCTTGTAGAAAACATCATTATGCCTATTTTAAGTTTAGTTACAGGTAAGATCGATTTTTCTAATCTATTTATTGCTTTAGATGGAAATACATACAAAACATTAGCTGCTGCTCAAGCAGCAGGGGCATCTACTGTCAATTATGGTTTATTTATTACTGGTTTACTTAACTTCATTATTATGGCTTTTGTCATCTTTATGATTGTTAAAGCAATGAACAAGTTAAGATCTAAAACTGAAAAACCAGTAGAAGAAAAACCGACAAAGAAGATTTGTCCTTATTGTCAAAGTGAAATTTCTATTAAAGCATCTCGTTGCCCACACTGTACAAGTCAATTAGAAAAGTAAAAAAACTCTCTGTAATGTACTCATTACAAAGAGTTTTTTAATAAATTTTATATTGCATTATTTATGTGATATTTAAGAGAGGAAAAATATCGGTGCATGTTATAAATAATGCTATTGATTCAATTAATTATTTATTTTTTTGTTTTTCTTCAATTTCTTTTAACATATCAATACGTACTTGGTGTCTTCCACCTTCGTATTCACCTGATAGCCATGCATCAACAATCATTTTTGCAAGTTCAATTCCTACCACTCTTGCTCCAAAAGCTAACATATTTGTATTGTTATGTTGTCTTGATAAAAGTGCACTATATGGTTCGCTACATGTTACACATCTAATTCCATTGACTTTATTTGCCGCTAGTGAGATCCCTACTCCTGTTCCACAGATAACGATTCCTTTATCCACTTCTCCACTTACAACCGCATTTGCTACTGCTTCTCCTGATACAGGATAGTTGAATCTTTCTGTACTATTTGTTCCATAGTTGACTACTTCATAGCCATATTTTTCTTCTATATATTTTTTGATTTCTTTTTTGTATTCTACTGCTACATGATCATTTCCAATTCCTATTTTCATTTTTATAATCCTCTTAATTCTTTGATAGTTTCTTGATAACTTCTTCCTTTTCCAAATAAAGCACTTGTTCCTAAAATAAATCCCTTAACTCCTATTTTAGACAACATTTCTATTTTCTCTGGCGAACATGCTCCATCGATCATGACATCATATCCTCCATAGTTCTTTGCTTCTTCTACAAACTTTTTAAATTTTGGTGTTACAAAATCTAAATATTTTTGTCCTGCAAATCCTGGATTCACACTCATCAACATTACATAGTCACATAAATAAAGTAAATCCTTTACTGTTTCAAAGGTTGTCCCTGGATTCACTGCAATCCCTGCTTTGGCTCCTGCACCCTTGATCATTTGTAATGTTCTACAGGCATGTGGATCTGTTTCTGGATGAATATAGATGATTTTCGCTCCTAGTTTAGCAAACTTTTCTACATATTTTGCTGGTTCTTCAATCATTAGATGCACATCACATGGTTTTGTGGCTGTCTTACAGATATATTCGATATCTTGTAGTCCCATCCCAAAGTTTGGTACAAAGCTTCCATCCATCACATCTAAATGAAAGATATCTATTCCAACTTTTTCTAGATTTTCTATTTCTGTTTTTAATGATGCAAAATCTGCACACATCATACTTGGACATAATAACTTTTCCATAAAATACTCCTATTTTTGAATTTCAATAATAGTATCTGTTATCGTTTTATTTCCTTCACATGATTTCACAGAAGAATATTCTTGAGAATTAGTAACGACAAATAAAACTGTAGCATCATATCCACTTTCTTTGACACCATCAAAATCAACTTCTAAAAGTTTATCTCCTTGTTTTACTTTATCTCCTTGTTCTTTTAAAGCATTAAAATATTTACCATTTAATTCAACTGTATCAATCCCTACATGAATAAGAATGTCTATACCATCATCTGTAGTAATACCAATAGCATGTTTAGTAGGAAAAAAAGTTTTTATTACTCCATTTACAGGAGATACTAAAGTATTTTCTTCAGCAATAATTCCTACTCCTTTTCCTAATGCTTCTTCTTTAAATAACGGATCATTTGTTTTAGTTATATCAATAACACTCCCCTTAATTGGGGAACAAATATTATAATTTTCTACTTTTTTTGCTTTAAATTTACCAAATATCATCTTTCTTCTCCTTATTTTAAAAACGAGTACACTGTTAGTGACTCGCTTTTTGTAATTTCTATCTATAATTCAGTAATTATTGAAACTTTTTCATTTAATTTTGTATCATTTTTATCCGAAATTACAATTACATCATCTAAATCAAATGCTTTTACATTTGATAACTTATGAAACTTAGAACTGTCACATACAAGATAAATTTGATCTGAATGTCTTTTTACCATTCTCTTCTTTGTTGCTTCTTCTATAGTAGGTGTTGTAACACCTAATGTTTCATCTATCCCATTAGCTCCTAAGAATGATTTATTAAAATATAGGTTTTTTAACAAATCTTCTGTAAACGGTCCTGTTAATGATGAAGTGATAGGATTATATCTACCTCCAAGAACAAATATATCAGCTATTACATTTTCATTTATAGAAAAAACATCTGTATTCGTAGTATAAATCGTAATTTTTTTTCCGATAATATATTTTAAAATCATTGTACATGTTGACCCTGAATCAAGATATATTGTATCTCCATCCACAATTAATTCAGATGCCATTCTAGCAATTTTTTCCTTTTTTTCACTTTCTAATGTATTTTTCGTTGAAATTGGTATTTCTCCAATTGTAGATATTTTTTTAAATGCTCCACCAGAGAAAGATTCTATTTTTCTATTTTTTTCAAGTTCCTTTAAATCTCTTCTCAAAGTTGAAACAGATACGCCATCAAATATTTTTTGTAATTCGTCTATTTTTACAAGTTCTTTTTCTTCAATAATACTTAAAATTTTCTTTTGTCTTTCATATGGAATCATATTTTAAATACACCTGCTTCCTGTTTATAAGGATAACATATTTTCCATAATTTATAAATCAATACTATGCGAGTTTGTCTTCTTTGTTTGTAAACATATATCCTAATACTGCACCAACAATAGTAGCAATTAATAAACCAATTGCACCATGAATAACATTTGCGTTATTTACGATGAATGCTGGAAAAGTTGTAACACTACCAAAAACAAATGCATTTGTAACAACCTTCATTAATCCTAAATAAGCGCCACCTACAGCACCACCAATAATTTGTGCTAAAAATAATTTCTTATTTTTTACTAACATACCAAATAAAGTTGGTTCAATAATTGCAGATAATGCAATTGTGATAATACCTGTTAATGAAAATCCTTTTAATTGAGGATCTTTAGCTTTTAAATAAACACCTAAAGCTGTACCAATTACTGCAAAGTTACATGCAAATGTTAAAGGACAAATATAATCATAACCAAATTGAGAAATATTATTAATCATGATTGGATTAACTGCCCAATGTACACCAAAACTTACAAGGACACTCCATCCACCACCAATTAAGACACCAGTTAAAATACCACTACGTTCAATTAACCAGTTAACAACATTTGCAATACCTTCTCCTACATAAACCCCAATTGGACCAATAACAATTAATGTTAATGGAACCATTACTACTAAAGATACAAGTGGAACGATAACTAATTTCAATGTTTCTGGAACTTTTCTATCTAAAAATTTATATAAGAAAGAATATGCCCAAATTGTAATAATGATAGGTAAAACTGTAGAGTTATAATTCATTAAAACTGTTGGAATGCCAAAGAATGAAGTTGTTGCTCCATTTCCAATATCACCCATTAATCCAATTAAATCTGGATGAAGTAAAGCAGCCCCAATAAGTGCTGAAATATAAGGACTTGCACCAAATCTTTTACCAGATGTAAATGCTAGTAGAACAGGCAAGAAATAAAACACTGCCATAGATGTTGAATATAAAATAGTATAAGTTCCACTACCTTCTTTAATCATTCCTAATTGTACTGCTAAAATCAATAAACCTCTTAAAATACCTGATCCAGCTAAAGCAGGTAATAATGGTGCGAAAATTGCAGAGATTGCTGAGAAAACTTTACTTATAATCCCTTCATCTTCATTACTTTCTGCCATTTCAACATTTCCGTTACCTTTTACTAATTTTTCAAATTCTTCAAAAACATGAGGAACTTCAATTCCAATAAGCACTTGATATTGTCCTGCTTTATTGATGACATTAACAACACCATCAACCGCCTTAACATCTTCATCATTTGCTAATGTTTCATCTTTTAAATTTAATCTTAAACGTGTTGCACAATGTGACATATTTGATATATTTTCAACACCACCAACATGCTCAAGAATACCTTTTGCAGTTTCTTTATAATTCATTTTTTTCTCCTCCTTTAAAGAATCCAAGCATTAACTTACTAGCTGCAATAGCATCATTTCTATCTATAATAGATTGAATATAGTCTAATCCAACTTTATCTATTAAGTTATTCATATAATTAATCATTTCAATATTTCTTTCACATTCTGCTGCAGCTTCTTCAATAACAGGGAATGTATCAAAATAAATTGCATTTTTATAACCATGTTTTTTAAAATAATATAGCATTTCTAATGTCTTAAATGGAGTTGATGTTCCAATCATTAAACCATCATCATGTACACCGTAACCATCATTTAAATGAATACCATATAATTTATTCCGACTTCCAAAAATATCTGCAGCAAATGCAGGATTTTCATGTTTCATTAACATATGACAATAATCTAATGTCACTCCAATATTATCTCTATTAATATCATTTAACATCATACCTGTAACACCCATTGAATCAATAAATGCATATGATCTTTCTTCATATGGTTTATATTCAATGCTTATTTGTAAATCAGGTGCATAATCACAAACTTCTTGGAATGCATGAACTAATTGATCCCAAACTCTTTTATAGTTGATTTGAAAGCTATAATCAAAACCATCAAAACCTAGCCATATTGTAACAACTTTTCCCCCTACATCTCTACAATAATCTGCAGCATCTTTACATAATTGAAGTGCATCTTTTGCAAGCTCGGGATCAGAATTTCCTAATTCACCATTAATAAATTTATTTCTAAATCTAAGTGCAACACCATTTAATTTTAAATCATATTTATTTAATAATGATTTCATGGTATTTGCATCATAACCTTTAACATGTTCCGGATAATTTAAATCAACATATCCTAATCCAACTTTTTTAAAATCTGAAAATGATTTTTCTAAATCATATCCTTCAATTCTTAAATAAGAATTAATTCTTGTTGCTAATTTCATTTTTTTCATTACCTCCCTTTGACAGTTTCAATATTAGCACATCAAGATAGCGTTTTCAATCATTTTATTTCAATTTTTTTCATATTTTTTCATTATTTTTCTTAAGTTTATGAAAATTAATGATTTTAGCCATGTGTTTAATAGATATATTTGATTATTTTTGAAATATTTTGATTTTATTTTCATATTTTTTCATAAGTAACTATTCATCCCATAAAAAAATACAAAAGAACTTTTTTTATAAAAGGATCTTTTGTATTTTTTACTTTAATAATATTTTCACAAGACAATTTAATGATTGATTATGATTATATTTTTTTAATACCAAACGTCTTTACTTTTTCTAACTTTTAAACAAAAACAAACGATTTCATATAATACGTAATTTAGCTTACTCAAATACTTATATTCAATAATTAACACATTAACTATAAAAAATTAACGTAATTATTAATAGTGCAACAAAAAAGTAAATCATTATAATTTATTTATCTATAAAACACAAAAAAACATCGATTACTCGATGTCTCTTACATTTGGTGCGGGCGACAGGAATCGAACCTGCACGCCGAAGGCGCTAGATCCTAAGTCTAGTGCGTCTGCCAGTTCCGCCACGCCCGCATTGAAATGGTGACCCGCAGGCGACTCGAACGCCTGACCCTCTGATTAAAAGTCAGATGCTCTACCAACTGAGCTAGCGGGTCAAAATATGGTGCCGGCTAAAGGACTTGAACCCTCAACCTACTGATTACAAGTCAGTTGCTCTACCAATTGAGCTAAGCCGGCATTTAAAAAAATGGTGGAGGTTAACGGGCTCGAACCGCTGACCCTCTGCTTGTAAGGCAGATGCTCTCCCAACTGAGCTAAACCTCCAAAAATGGTGACTCGTACGGGATTCGAACCCGTGAATGCATGCGTGAAAGGCATGTGAGTTAACCGTTTCTCCAACGAGCCACATGGCGCTTGAAGTAGGACTCGAACCTACGACCGATCGGTTAACAGCCGATTGCTCTACCAACTGAGCTATTCAAGCAACTTAACAGTGCTCATTTATATTAGCATCCTTTTTCTAATAAATCAACCCTTTTTTAAATTTTTTTTAAAAAAATTTAATTTTATGTCAAAAACCGTTTCTTCTTGTAATATTATATACCATTCTATATTTGATTAATGGTATAATTATATAAACATATAATATAAGGAGGATCCTATGGACCAACAAAGAGAACAGGCAAGTCAAATCGCACATGAATTTATTGTTTATCAAGAAAGTGAACAAGCAGATATTGATGCAAAAGATCATCAATTCGATGCTTTATGGCAAAGTATATATGATGTATGTAAACTTATTAAATTTGGAATAATAGAAGATATTACTGAAGAAGAATTTGAGGAAGCCTACGCTTGGTTAAAAACCACTCAATCTCTTACAGAAGATTATCAAGAATTAGAATTAGAATTTTAAGGAGATCAAAAATGGAAAAATATTTAATTGTGACAGACACAACAAGTGCAATGGATCAAGAAATTGCACAAAAAAACGGAATCGAACTTATTTCATTAAGTGTCATCGTTGATGGTCATGAATATAAAGATCAAATCGATATTTCAACCAAACAACTTTATGACTATTTAAGAGATGGTAAAATTCCTTCAACAAGTCAGCCAAATACAGGTTATCTTGTTGAACAAATGGAAAAATGGCAAGAAGAAGATTATGAAGCAATCATTATTATTACTTGCTCTGCAGATTTATCAGGAACAAACAACGGTTTCCATCTTGCTAAAGATACCGTTGGTTTAGATAATGTTTATATTTATGATAGTCGTCAAGTAGGTGCTCCTGTTATGGATATGGCTATTTGTGCAAAACAACTTGCAGATGAAGGGAAAACTGTTGATGAAATTTTTGCTGCTTTAGAAGAAAAAACAAATCATTCTTTTTCGTTCCTTTATCCAGATAACTTTAAACAACTTTCACGTAGTGGAAGATTATCACCAATGGCAGCCAGAATGGCATCGATGTTAAAAATCAAAGCTTTGCTTTGTTTAGATGAACAAGGTAAAGCCGTTGATAAATATGCAATGTCTAGAACTGAGGTAAAAATTTTAAAATCGATTGTTGATAAATTCCATGAATTAGGTGTTAACGCTAAACAACACAAGATTTATATTTCACACGCTGATAATGAAATTTTTGCTAAAAAAGCAAAATTATTATTTCAAACAACCTTCCATGGTATTGATGTAGAAATCAATTATTTGCCTGCTGTTTTAACATGCCATGGTGGTCTTGCTTGTTGTGCAATTCATGCTACATATAAAATTTAAGGAGTGATTAATGATGAAAGTTGTTGATATGCATTGTGACACTATTTTAAAACTTTATGATGATTTACATCACGGTAAAGAAGGTTCTTTATTAGAAAATGACGGTCATATTGATTTAAAGAAAATGCAAAAAGGAGATTATTTACTTCAAAACTTTGCGATGTTTGTTGATTTAAGTGAAAATCCTCAACCTTTTTTAAAAGCAAATCAACTCATTAACTATTATTATCATGAAATAGAAAAATATCCTGAACTCATTAAACCTGTCTTTTGTTATCAAGATATTATCGATCATCAACAAGCAGGTATCATGTCTTCTCTTCTAACATTAGAAGAAGGTGCTGTTGTAGAAAATGATTTATCACTACTTGAACATTATTATAGATTAGGCGTTAGAATGATTACTTTGACATGGAATCATGTAAATGGCATTGGACACCCTAACCTTTCTAATATTTCTTGTTATGAAGATATGTTTAAAATCAATGATCACGATGGTTTAACACCTTTTGGTTTACAATATATTAAAGAAATGGAACGTTTAGGAATCATTATTGACGTTTCTCATTTAAGTGATGCTGGATTTTATGATGTTTATCATCATACAACAAAACCTTTCGTTGCCTCTCATAGTAACGCTCGTCAAGTATGTGGTGTCGCTAGAAATATGTCAGATGACATGATTTTAAAACTTGCTAGTCGTGGAGGTGTTATGGGAATCAACTTCTGTAGTGATTTTTTAACTACCGAAGGTACTCATCAAACAAGTTATGTTAAGGATATGGTTCAACATATTTTATATATCAAAAATCTTGCAGGTATTGATTGTATTGGTTTAGGAAGTGACTTTGATGGTATTGGATCCAAGCTTGAAATGAAGGATGCAAGTGGTTATCAAATGTTATATGGTGCTTTAATTGAAGCTGGATTATCTATTGAAGAAATTGAAAAGATTTTTTATAAAAATGTCTTACGTGTTTATAAAGCAGTTTTGAAATAGGATTGGAAACAATCCTATTTTTAAAAAAACAAAAAAAATGCGTATCTCTATCTCATCATTTTAGAAAAATAATGTTATAATAGCTAAATGGGAGGGACTACTTATGTATATTAAAGATGATGAAATTAATAAGTATTTTAATGAGCCCAATTGGAAAGTAGCTCATAACTTATTTCAACATAATACAATATCTAACATGTCTGTTATTAAAGATGGTCAAATTTACCAAATCGTAGGAAGTACTAATGTTAACGGTAAAATTGATACTGCTACAATTCAAGTTGATACAGGAGGACATATCCTCGAATTTAACTGTGATTGTAATCACTGTAAGCCTAATGAACTGGCATGTGGACATATAGGTGCTATTTTATTAAAATTTTACGGTCTTGAAGCAAGTGATTTACCTTATTCTTTCAATCAAAAAGGAAATTACGCTGATCAATTACAAGCACTTCAAGCCAAAAAAGAAGCCGCACATTTAAAAGAACAAGCTAATTTAACTTTTTCATTAATTGAACAATATAAAAATCAACATCGTTTACATCAATTACAACTTAATCAACACATTCATTTAATACCACAAGTAAAAAGTACATTTAATCGATTAAGTTTATCTTATAAGATTGCTAGCGATAGAAGTTATACAATTAAAAATTTAAATACTTTTATTCAAAATGTAAAAGCAAACGAAATTGTTGAATATGGAAATGCTTTAGTTACCGATCATAACTCTAAAGCCTTTGATAGTTCTTCATTAAAACAAATTCGTTTTATTAAAGAATATTTTCATTTAAAAGATGATGATCGTAGTATTAGAATCACATCAGACAATATTGATGATTTTTTTCTAACACATTATGATAATTTAGATATCAACATTAACTTTACAACAATTGATTTACAAAACTTCATTTTAGAAATCCAAAAAGATGAAGATTACACAACCATCAAATACAAAGAACCTGATGGTATTACTATCATCGGTCATCAATATATCTATTATTTCGATCACTATACCCTTAATAGATATTCAAAAGAATGTAGTGATGCGCTAAGACCTTTACTTACACATTTAGAAAATAATTCACTTACAATTCCAAATAACGAATTACCACGTTTTTCTAAATATATCATTGATTCTGTTGTTCCTTATGTCGAATTTACAGGAGATGATATCGATGAATATCTACCTATGGATATTTCTTTATTAATTTATGTCGATTTAAATAACAACAACGAATTATCTGTCACATTAGATTATCGAGATGATCAAGGAAATACAATCTTAGAAAACCCTAAAGATCTAGTACTTCCATTAAAATTAGATGGTGTTATTCAAACACTACAAAAATACCTGGAATATGATGAAATCACTCAAATGTATTATCTTTATAATGAAGAAGATATTTATGATTTCATTACTCGTGTTTTACCTTCACTTAATAATGATTGTGAAATTTATATTAGTGAAGAAATCAAACAAATGAATAAACCTAAAAATATGAAATTAAATATCGGTGTTCGTTTACAAAATGATTTATTAAAAATCGATATTAATAGTATCAATGTTGATAAAGAAGAAATTAAAGATATTTTATATGCTTATCAACACAAAAAGAATTATCATCGTTTAAAAAATGGGGAATTTATTAATTTAGATGATGATAGTATCAAAGATTTAGATTTATTATTTAATGATTTAAATATTGAATATAACGATTTAAAAGATGGTGAAGTTGAAGTTGATAAATATCATTCACTTTATTTAGAAAACTTTATGAACAGTTCATCATTACATTTCAACAGAGATCAACATTTCCAAGACTTGATTTCTCATATTGAAGAAAAAGATCCTGAAGATATTCAAGTTCCACAAAATTATTCTAAGATTTTAAGAGACTATCAAGTTCAAGGATTTAAATGGTTAAAAACAATGTCAGAATATGGCTTCGGTGGTATCTTAGCTGATGATATGGGGCTTGGTAAAACATTACAAGTCATGACATTGATTGAAGATGGTATCGGTGAAAATCATGTCAGTCTCGTTGTTGCTCCTGCAACCTTGATTTATAACTGGCAAGATGAAATCAAAAAATTCTCAAAGAAATTGAAAACAGTTTGTATTACTGGAAATATTGCTCAAAGAAAGAAATTAATTGAAAGCATTCCAGAATATGATGTTGTTATTACTTCATATGATTATATTCGTAGAGATTATGAATTATATAAAGATTATCAATTCTATTATTTTATTTTAGATGAAGCTCAATATATCAAAAATCAAAGTACAAAGAATGCTCAAACTGTTAAATTAATTAATGGTAAATATCGTTTTGCTTTAACAGGTACTCCAATTGAAAATAGTTTAGCAGAATTATGGTCAATCTTTGATTTCTTGATGCCTCAATATTTATATAATTATCATCATTTCAAAGAAACTTACGAAATACCAATCATAAAAAATGAAGACCAACAAAAACAAGCAAAACTTAAGCAATTAGTTGAACCATTTATTTTAAGGAGAACAAAGAAAGAGGTTTTAACAGAATTACCAGACAAGATTGAAAACAATGTCATTATTCCTTTTACACCAGAGGAAGAAAAAATATATCTTGCTAACTTATCAACAATTAATAGTGAATTACAAAGTGCTATTCAGGTAAATCATATCGATAAGATCCAAATCCTTGCAATGATGACAAGGCTTCGTCAATTATGTTGTGATCAACGTATTTTATATAAAGATATCATTGAGCCAAGTTCTAAACTTAAAGCTTGTATGGATATTATTGAAACAGCAAAAGAAAATAATCAAAAAGTCTTACTATTCTCTTCTTTTACTAAATCATTAGATTTAATCGAAGCTGAATTACGTAAAAAAGATATTTCTTATTATGTTTTAACTGGTTCAACAACAAAAATCAAAAGGCATCAACTTGTTAATGCCTTCCAAAACGATCAAACAACTGTCTTTTTAATCAGTTTAAAAGCAGGTGGTACTGGTCTTAACTTAACAAGTGCTTCTACCGTTATTCACTATGATCCATGGTGGAATATGTCTGCACAAAATCAAGCAACAGATAGAGCTTATCGTATTGGACAAACAAATAATGTTCAAGTTTATAAATTGATTATGAAAAATTCAATTGAAGAAAAAATCCAAAAACTTCAAGAACAAAAACAAGATTTATCGAATATGTTTATTGAAAACAATAATGGTTCTATTACCCAAATGTCTACTGCAGATATTATTGATTTATTTAAATAAAGAAAAAGGAGATCAAAGACGTTCAATCTTTAAATCTCCTTTTCTTATGTAATTCAATTTTCTAAAAGCTTTGTAAAAACTAAATGTTAAAATTGCTGGAGCAATCACATCTATCAAAATAAGTGGTATCCAATACTGATTTCCCATTACTTGAATCGCATCCAATAAGCCTACAAGTCCTGCTGTTCCCATTCCTGAGCCAATTGCACTGCAACGAATATGAAGTAAGACCGTTGAAATAGGTGCTGTAATAATCGTTGTTAAAATTGTAGGTAACCAAATAACCGGTCTTCTAATAATATTTTTAAACTGTAACATACTTGTTCCAATTCCAATAGCAATAACATCACCAATATCATTGTCTTCAATAGACATCATCGCAAAACCAATCATTTGTGCGCAACACCCTGCAAGTGCTGCCCCTGCCGCTAAACCATCAAGCCCTAACATAATACCAATAGCAGCTGAAGAAATCGGTGCCGTTAATGCCATTCCCATTAACACCCCTACAACAATTGACATAAATAAAGGTTGCAAAGAAACCCCATCATTAATAACACTTCCAATCCAAGTAATCATTTGTGTAAGATAAGGTCCTACAAATTGTGTTACCAAACCTGCTATACAGATAGAAACAAAAGGAACAAGTAAAATATCAATCGGTGTTTTCCCTTGAATAAGTCTTGTTACCTCAATAGCCGCTAAAACTGCTACATAAGCTGAAATTGGATTACCCGCTTGAACACCATTATTAAACGTTCCAGCTCCTATTGCTCCTGCAATAACCGCAGAAATCAAATTAAGTCCTTTTGCATCAATTGCATAGCCCATACCAATTCCAATGGCCGGTCCCATTAAATAACCTGCTACTGTCCCCCAGGTTACAAGTTGTTCAACATGAACTAATGTTCCTAATTGTTTTAATATTGTTCCAATAATCAAACTTGCAAAAAAGCCATAAGCCATTCCATTAAAAGTATTGATTACATAATTTCCTTTTCCTCTACTTTGTGCCATATTTTACCCCCTCAATTGGATTATAGAGTATATTTATTTTTTTACAACAAAAAAACTGCCGAAGCAGTTAGTTTATTTATTGGTGGAGCCAAGCGGGATCGAACCGCTGACCCCCTGCGTGCAAGGCAGGTGCTCTCCCAGCTGAGCTATGGCCCCAATTTAATATTTATTTTTTCCACCATTTCATTTGTTAAAATGGTGGGCCTGAATGGATTTGAACCATCGACCTCACCCTTATCAGGGGTGCGCTCTAACCAACTGAGCTACAGGCCCATCAATCAACTGCCCATATAATATACCATGCATATAAGAATACGTCAACAGTTTTTCGTGTATTTTTTTACATTTTTTTAAAAAAATAAAAATACATTGATAAAATCAACGCTTTTTTATTGTAAAATTTTTGCTGTTTTTTTCTTTTTTTGAGTCATTATTCTTAAATGATATTTAATGAGCCCTTCTTTTACCTTTTGACATAGTTTTTTTTGATAATTTTTGCTTCTTAGTTGCCCACATTCATTATAATTTGATAAAAAACCACATTCAATTAGAACTCCTAATGTCTTAGTAGCTCTTAAAACTCTAAAACCACATCCACTAATTGGTTTTCTGCTATTTGTTAACTGTTTTAAACTTTGATCAATATCAAAAGCTAATGCTTTTCCTTGTTTGCTTCTATAATAATAAAAAACTTGTGAACCCCATGCACTTCTATTACCAGAAGCATTTTGGTGAATACTTAATAAATAATCACATTTATAGCTATCTATCTTCTTGACTCTTAAATACATATCATCTTGTTTAGAATAATGATGATTTCTTTTCGTCATATCATAATCACCATCTCTTGTTAAATAGACTTTAGCTCCACTTTTTTCTAATTCATCTTTCATTTTCAAAGCAATTTCTAAATTAATATTATCTTCATAATAACCATATTCAATAGC
The DNA here is from genome assembly GCF_020589945.1 of Faecalibacillus sp. MSK20_93. NCBI lineage: Bacteria > Bacillati > Bacillota > Erysipelotrichia > Erysipelotrichales > Coprobacillaceae > Faecalibacillus > Faecalibacillus sp. MSK20_93. Next base: position 41,472 of record NZ_JAJDKA010000019.1, read on the forward strand.
TCCATTATCAAAACCACCATGTCCTGCATCAATCACCACTTTTACATTTTTTAAAGATTTTTCATAAGCATCTACAGGAATCTCAAAGAAACACACACCAAAAGCAATCATTATAAGAAAAATTCTTTTCATAACATCACCGTTGTATTATATGTCAAAAAAAAGATATCATGATTTTTCATGATATCTAAAATTTATCCATCAAGTAGTTTCTAAAGGCCTCATTAACTTCTTTTTTATATTTTCTACCAATTTCTAATTCATTCTTACTTTCTTCATCAACCATATTAATATGATTTTTATCTATACGATAAATATATTTCATATTAATTGCATAACTTCTATGTATTTGAATAAAACAATGTGCTTGTTTTACTTGTTCCATAAATTTCTTCAAAGTCATTTTAACAGCATATTCATGTTCATATGTATGGATAATTAATTCATGAGCATAACATTCTGCATAGATAATATCATCACTCATTAATGTTATATATGCCATTTGATTTTTATTCATTCCCTTATTCAGTTCAAAAATCAATTTCATTTCATTTTTACATTCTTCATCGTAAAGTTGTTTAAAGACTTTAAAGTCATTATCAAGATGACTCTTTCTAATAAAGCATAACGCCTTTAATCCTTGGGTTTTAAAAATCAAACTACTTTTACTTGAAACAAAAACATTTTGTGAATCAAACTTTTCTTTGTACTTTTTCGCATAATCCACACCTGTCCCATTTTCAAATATCACATCTAAAAATAAAATATCGGGTACATGTTTTATCTGATCTAGATCAATCATTCCATGATAAACATCTACAACAGCATGGTATTCACTTTCTAATTTATTTTTTAAAGTTTCGCCAAACGCTCGATCATCATCCATAATCGTAAAATACATATTCACACACCCTTACTACACATATTTTATTCACTATAAATTATAGCATATTTTACCCCCCCCCCGCATCTTTTTTATTTTTATATTTTTTTTTGTTTTTTTCCAAAAAAACGCCTTAGAAGGAATTTATATAGACTTAAAAAGGAGCATTATTGAACACGAAGATATTTTTTTACTATGTCTAGTTCTTCAATATAAATACAATGGTTTATTTTATTTTCTTTAACATCTTGATAACATTTTTCAAAATCCAACCATTTAACTTCACTTACTTCATGATCAACAAAAACAAAATCTTTTTCTTCTAAATCTTTCCATAAAACAAATATTTTACTTACTTGATTATCTTTAAATAAACGACCATGAAAAATTTCTTCAAAATGAAATCTACGATTTCCACAATCAATCAATTCACTTTCCCTTACAACAATTCCTAATTCCTCTTTCAACTCTCTTACCGCCGATTGGCCATAGTTATCCCCTGCAAGAATATGTCCTGCACTTGAAATATCATAACAGCCAGGAAACGAATCCTTTTGTTCACTTCTTTTTTGTAATAATATTTGTATTTTATTTTCTTTTTTTCTTAAGATCCAAACATGAGCTGTACGATGTAAGATTCCTTGTTGGTGTGCAATTTTTCTTTCTACTGTCTTTCCTGTTGGATTTCCTAATTCATCGCATATATCTAAAATTTCCATTTTATCATCTCCATTAAAATCATATTATCATCTTTCTTTACATTATAAAACGAGATGTTTAAAATAGATACGAAAAGAGGTAGAACAAATGAATAAATGTTGGTGCGGAAGTGGCTTGGACTATGAAGTTTGTCACCGCGAATTTGACAAAAAAATTAATTATTACAAAAAAAGAGGAGTGATGACACCTCCTAGATCAATGATTAAAAATCAACAACAAATTGACGGAATCAAAAAAGCAGCTGTTGTAAATAATGGGTTATTAGATCATATCGAAAAGAATATAAAAATTGGTATGTCGACTGAAGATATCGATGTACTTACAAGAGAATATTTAAAGGAACACAATGCACATTCTGCTGATTTAAATTATGAAGGCTATCCTAAAAGTATTTGTACATCTATTAATGATGTCGTTTGTCATGGAATTCCTTCTTCTGATGTTATTTTAAAAGATGGGGATATTATTAACGTTGACGCTACAAGTGAATTAAATGGTTACTATGCCGATGCTTCACGTATGTTTATGATGGGAAATGTTTCAGATGAAGCTAAAAAACTTGTTAAAATCACAAAAGAAGCGATGTATGAAGGGATGAAAGCTATCAAACCATGGAAAAGTCATATTGGAGATATCGGTAAAGCAATTCAAAGATATGCACATATTAATGGCTATAGCGTCGTTGAAGAATTCTGTGGTCATGGTATTGGAATGACCATGCATGAAGATCCTTATGTTTTCCATTTTAAAACAAAAGAAGATACTGTTTTGATTGTTCCAGGAATGGTTTTTACAATTGAACCAATGCTTAATCAAGGAACAAGACATGTTCACTTAAATTATAATGATGATTGGACAGTTTATACAGATGATGGAAAACTTTCTGCTCAATGGGAACATACTTTCCTTGTTACAGAAGATGGTGTGGAAATTATTTCAAAATAAAAAGTCAGAAAATCTGACTTTTTTATTTTGCCGTTTTTTCAACATATACGTGCTTGTTTAATATACTTTCTTCATAAACAAGATGTTGATAACAATCCTCACATAAATAATGAGTCACAACATCATACCGATTTCTATCAACACGAATTCGATGCTCTTGATGAAGCTTTCTTAAACAATTACCACAATAACAATCAATAATACAGGCAATAGCTTCATCTTCATTCCCATCACACCAATAAATACCATTTCTACAGGCAACAATAATTTTTTTACAAGCATTTAAGCCTATTTCTTCATTTTCAAACATTTCAATTGATTTTTCAACAACTGAATTCATTCCTAGACCAATACGATGACAACTCATTTTAACAACCCCTTTCTAGGGTTATTTTAACATCTCATTTTTGTTATTTCATTAGACAGATAGTCCAAAAACTGTAGTCCTCACGAACTACAGTTTTCTCTTATAAATCACAAATACCTTTACCTTCTCCATAAACATCATACCAATCACTATTG
>NZ_JAJDKA010000002.1:0-114244 GCF_020589945.1 Faecalibacillus sp. MSK20_93
GTATTTGTTTGTTAAATTAATGACAATTTGTCGCAAATTAAATTGTAACTTAACAATCACATTATTATTCGATTTGTATTTCATGGGAATATTATACTATCAAAAGTTATCTGACGATATGATTTATTAATAAAATCTTAAAAAAGTTGCCTTATATCTCCACAGCTAAAGCCGAGAGCTTTACGGCAACATTTGGTAATATTTAATATATTCTTCAATTGCTTTCTTTAATTTAATAGAAATAATTTTCCTGTCTGAAACGAGTTCTTGACAAATAAGGGTTCTAATTCTTTCATTTTCTACAAGCAAATGATGAAAATATAAATCATTTGAATATTTTATAAAATTTTCTCTATTTTTGTTCATATAGATTCCTCCCTATATATATTCTTTTTTGAGGAGTTTTCTTCTTTTTAGTAAAAATAAATGATAAAATTTTAGAAATAGAAGCTTTGGAGGTAAAGTATGAATCAAAAGGTTAAAATGAAGCCATCCTATTTAAAAATTGCTTTTTTGGATAGAGATGGGACTCTTATTAAAGATTATCCAGATGAAAAATGGAGAGAAATTAAAGAACCTGAATTTTTAGAAGGTTCAATAGAAGGACTCAAGAGATTAAAAGAGATGGGATATGATTTTATCATTATAACAAATCAATATCTTATTAATGATGGAATTATTTCATTGAATGATTATCAACAGTTTACAGGAAAATTTCTAAAAAAATTAAAAGAAGAAAATATAGATATTCTAAAAATCTACTTTTGTCCGCATAATGAAAAAGATCATTGTCACTGTAAAAAGCCAAAACCTGGGATGATAGAACAAGCTAAAAAAGATTTTTTAATTGATATGAATAACTCTATCTATATAGGGGATAGTCAAGTTGATTATTTACTAGCAAAACATTTTAATTTAACTTTTTATGGAATAAATTATAATGGTGATAATGTTAAAAGTTATCGTAGTATTTTAGAAATTTCCAAACAAATAAAAAAGATTCAAAATAAATGAATCTTTTATAAGTTTTCTAAAGCATATTCAATAGCTTCACTAACAGCTCCATCTTTACAACTTGAAACAACTTTATAAGCTTTTTCTTGAATAACTTTTTCAGCGTTGTTTGGCGCAAAAGAATAAGGGAAACGTTCAAAGAGAGTAATATCATTCATACCATCTCCTAAAACAATAACTTCTTCTTTTTTGATGTTTAATAGGTCAATTACTTTTTCTAAAATAAGTCCTTTTTGCGCATTTTCATTTGTGATTTCAACATTATCAGGATATGAAGATAAATACGCAATCTTTTTCATATCTTTAAAATAAGGAAGGACCTTTTGTATTTCAGATTCATCATGTGAAAAAGCTTCTACTTTGATGATGTCTAAATCTTTTTTTATGAATTCATCAATCGAATCAAATTGTTGAATTTGACAGGCAGGAGAATCACTCATTGGACCTCCTGGTAAAAAATCTTCCATTTTATTTCCAAAACGGACACTACCGCGATAAGCAAAACGATCTCTTACGTAATCAGGTTTTAAAGTACTATAAAAACCATTTGTGGTAAAAATCATATACGGTGTATTATTTTCAATAAAGACAGGAAGAATTTCTTTAAGCATTTCTTTATCTAAATAACAATCCATGATGGCTTTTCCTTCTTTATTACAATATTGAGCACCATTTCCTAAAATGGCCGAACATTTTATACCTAAAGGGTCTAAAACACTTGTCACGCCATAATAATCTCTCCCTGAAGCCACAACAAATTCAATGCCTTTCGCTTGTGCTTTTTTTATACTTTCAATACATTTAGGATTGATGTAACCATGAGATAATAAAGTTCCATCAACATCACTGACAATCATTTTAATCATTTCTCTTTCCTCCGATAATCTTATTATATAAAAAATAAAGCATTATTTTATTTTTTTACTTATTAAGAAAAAAGAGTTTATTCAACTCTCTCTAAGATCTGTTTGTAGTTTGGAAAATTTGTTTTAGAAACTTTCCATAAAATATCTTTTCCATGTTCTTGTACTAAAGAAGTTCCAGCATCATTTGCGAGAATATTAAAACCACGAGGAAGTGTTGTATTTAATGATTGACACATGTTTTGATAATATTGAAGATAAGCATACTGAGAAAGAATATGCGCACATTTCATCGCTAAAGACATTTCTTCTTTTTTAAATTCAATATGACGAACAACAACGATTTTGCTTTTTAAATAACGATAATATTTTTTAGGTGCTAAAAAATCATCAATCGTTACTTTAGAAATAGGGTGTTCAATACGTTGAATAACATTGATCATCGCTTGATTATAAAGTTTTGCTTTAATACATGAAAGTTTTTGACCTTCTTTTACATATTGATTGTAATGACTATTATCAAGCAAAAGTAAACTATAGGTGAGTTTATCTTTTAATATCTTACCAATTTTTTCAATATCATTTGTAGACATTTCTTTATCCAATTCTAGTTCATTAAGTTCTTTTTCATCTTTTTGATCAACATAACAGGCAACGACACATAATGGTCCAAAGAAATCAAGTGAACCTGTTTCATAACATCCTACATGACTTTCCATTATAAATTCCTCCTCTTTATATCTTATTATAACATAACTTATTTTTGTTTAAACTAGTGTTGATAAATATTGCTCGTAGAGTTTATCTCGTTTTAAAACTTTGATATGACCATATTCAATTGAAATCAAACCCTCATCTTTAAATTGATTTAAAACCTTTGTAACAGTTACTCTTGAAATGGCAAGTGAATCCGCAATTTCTTGATGAGTATAGGGAATATCTCCAAAAAGTAAATTTTTTTCAATATTGTTTGTAGCACTTAATTCATATAAAAAAGCAGCTACTTTTTCAAATCGGTCATAAGTTTGTGCCCATTTTAAAAGCTGAGTTAAATGATTGCAGTTATCATTAAACATCTTAAATAGAGTAATCGTCAGATCAAGTGAAGATGATAAATAAGGATAAAGATCTTCAAGATGACAAGTAATAATTTCAACATCATTAATAGCCGAAACGGTTGTTGGGCGATAAGCATTTTCATAAAGTGAAGATTCACCAAAAATACGTCCTTTATCTAAAACATCGTAATTAATTTCATCACCATTTTTAGTAATATGGTAAACCCGTACGCGACCTTTTAAAACCAGACATAATTCATCAGCATGGTCATCTTGCATATAAATAATATCATTTTTTTGATAGTGTTTAATGGTACCAGCTTGTTTAAAATAATCAAAGAGTTCGTCATTAATTTTCATTTTTTTCACCTACTTGTTTAAATTGTAACATATGTTACATTCTTAAAAAAGAAAAATTGTTAGGATATATCCCGAGGTGAGAAATATGAAAAAAATTATTCAAATTATTATTGGTAATGTTTTAATGGCTTTTGCTATTAGTACTTTGATTTTAGATAATTCCATTGTGGTAGGAGGGGTTTCTGGTATTAGTACAGTTTTTCATTTTTATACAGGAATTTCTGTTTCCCTTTGTGTAGGAATTATTAATATTGCTTTATTTATCATTGGACTTTGTTTTTTAGGAAAAGCATTTGCGATGAAAACATTGGTTTCAACATTCTTCTTTCCTATTTTATTAGAATTCTTTAATCAACAACCCTATTTACATGGTTTATTAAATGATCAATTATTAATTTGTATTTTAGGAGGATTTTTATTAGGACTAGGAATTGGTCTTGTATTAAAAGCGGGAGGATCTACAGGAGGATTTGATATTTTAGCACTTATTGTTGAAAAATATTTTAAAATACCTGTGACTTTGCTTGTTAATGGGATTGATGCAGCAATTCTTGTTCTACAAATTTCATTCCATAGTGCTCCTGAAATCATTTATGGAATCATGACAATTTTAATTACAGCCTATATGATGAATTATTTATTATCATCAGGTAAAGGATGTGTCCAAGTTCTTGTAATGTCTAAAGAAATTGAACGTATGAAAACAATGATTTTAAATGATATGGACGCAGGTGTGACTTTATTAGATGGTAAAAGTGGTTTTTATGGAAATGAAACAGAAGTTGTTTTAACGATTTTACCTTATCGTAAACTTCCTGATTTAAAAGATAAAATTAAAGAAATTGATGAAAAAGCATTTATTATTGTTTCTCATGTAGAAGAAGTTAGTGGAAATGGTTTTACATATTCTAAAGAAATGCGAGAAGTTTTATCTTAGGTGTTCATTTTTATGGACATCTTTTTTAATTTGGTAGATAATAAGACAAACGGGGGAATGAGTTATGAAAATAGAGATCAGGTATGCAAAATTAGAAGATGCTGCAAGACTAGTAGAAATCTATTGTTATTATGTTGAAAAGACAGCGATTACTTTTGAATATGAAGTACCAGCTGTTGAAGAATTTCAACAAAGAATGGTACATGTCATGGAAAAATATCCATATTTAGTAGCTAAGGTGGATGATCAAATTGTCGGCTATGCTTATGCTGGTACTTTTAATGTTAGAGCGGCTTATGATTGGTGTGTAGAAACATCGATTTATGTAGATCATACTTTAAGAAAATGTGGGGTAGGGAAAAGACTTTATCAAGCTTTGGAAAAAGCTTTAAAAGCACAAAATATTACGAATTTAAATGCATGTATTTCTTCACCAATTCAAAATGATGAATATTTAGATACCAATAGTATTGATTATCATCATCATTTAGGATATCAAATGGTGGGAGAATTTCATCAATGTGGGTATAAATTTAAACGTTGGTATAATATGGTATGGATGGAAAAGTTTATAGGGGAACATCATGAAAATCAATTACCAATGATTCAATTTAATGAAATCAAAGATCAAGTGAATTTAAATGAGGTAGATTAAATGGAATTAGTAACAGGGAGACCACAAGATAAAAGAATAGATAAAGAAGAAAGAGTTTATGATTTACTCGATCAATTAAACATTGACTATCAACGCCTTGATCATCAAGAAGCAAATACCATGGAAGTATGTTTAGAAATAGAAAAAAACTTAAAATCAACAATTTGTAAGAATTTATTTTTAGTTAATTCAAATAAAAGTCAATATTATTTACTAATGTTGAAAGGACATAAAAAATTCAAAACAAAAGTGATTTCAAAACAAATCAACAGTTCACGTCTATCCTTTGGAAGTGATGAAAAAATGTTGGAATATTTAGATATTACACCTGGTTCAGTGAGTGTTTTAGGTTTAATGAATGATCATGAACATCATGTTCAATTATTGGTGGATAAAGATTTATTAGAAGATGATTACTTAGGATGTCATCCTTGTATTAATACAAGGAGTTTAAAAATAAAAATGAAAGATGTATTTGAAAAAATTATACCGGCTCTTCATCATGAACCTATCTTTGTAGAGGTTGATGATGAATAAAAAAGGAATCATCATTTATCTTGTCATGAAAGGACAAGATGAATTTGTAGAAAAGGCAAAAACTTACTTTCAAAAGAGTTCGTATCTTTTAGAGGTTATTGAAATTAATGATTGGCAAGATGAACTTTCTCTTGAATCAAAAACAGGAAAAGCATTATTCCATACAATTGAAACAATTAAACAAAAGAATCTTTCTTTAAAATGTTATATTAGTGGTTATTCACTTGCAGGGCTTTTTAGTCTTTATGCGATGCATGAATTAGATTTAGATGGAGCAATTAGTGTATCGGGTTCTTTATGGAAAGAAGGATGGTTGGATTATTTAAAAGAACATCCCATTTATCATAAGAAAATATATTTGAGTTTAGGAAGTAAAGAACATAAAACGAGAAATGTTTTAATGAAAAATGTGTTAAAAAATACTTTAGAGACATATGAGATTTATCAAAAAGAGAATCAATGTTTCTTTGAAAAGAATGTAGGCAATCATTTTTTTCAAAGTGAACAAAGGATGATGAAAGGGTGGGATTATATTCTTTATGAAAAATAGAAAATTAACAGAGAAAAGGCTATTATTTATTAAAAAAATATTATTTGTTTTAACAATTTTATTACTGATTTATCATGTGGGATGGACAATCTTTATTTTAGCTTATCGCCATCATATTGGTGATGTTTACATAAAATATGTGACAACTATGATTTTTCGTATTTTACAGTTTAGTGCGATGTTACTTGTTTTAGCGGCACCTAAGTTTTTAAAGAAATGGTTTAAGATCAATGTTCCTTTAGCACTTTATATTGTGATTGCACTTTTTGCGTTTAATGCTTTAGTTTTAGGAGATGGACTTGATTTTTATGGAAAATATCCATGGTGGGATTCTTTTTTACATTTCCATTCGGGAATTATTCTATCTTTTGTAGCTTTATGGTTTATACATATTATGATGGCAGAAAAAAGCAAATTTATTTATATGAATAAATATTTTACATGCTTATTTTTAGTGGTTTTCTCTTTAGGAATTGGAGCGTTTTGGGAAATTTTAGAATATAGTTGTGATGGGATTTTTCATACAAATGCTCAACAATATATGGCTTCAACAAAGGGAACACTTGTTTCTAAAAATGATATTCCTTTAAAAGGGCATGAAGCATTAAAAGATACGATGAAAGATTTAATGCTTGATTTAGGCGGCTCTTTGATTGTCGCAACGTATGGATTTGTAAGACATGATGAAATTGTCAAAAAAATATCGAGAGATCATTTATCTCCCGATGATATTTTGAGCTAGAGATTCTAAATGATTTTTAGAATCTTTTATTTTTTGTATTTCTTTGGATGAAGCTGTTTCATAATTGAATTTTCTTGTCATTTTCATTAAAGAAGAAAGTTCTGCTTTAATTTGTTTTCTTAATGCTTTATCCATTTCTTTTTTATGTGAGGCAAGACCATTTTGAACATTGATAATGAGAGTATCTACTTCATTTTTTAAAAGCATATTATCTTTTGTCACTTGGTCTTGGCTTTCATACATCTTAGCTTGTCTAATTGCTTCTTCAATATCACTATCAGACATTTTAGAAGAGCCTTCAATCGTCATACTTTGACTGTTTCCAGAGGCAAGGTCTTTGGCAGAAACATGAACGATTCCGTTACTATCAATATCAAAAGTAACTTCGATTTGTGGAACACCGCGCATCGCACGTTTGATTTTTTTTAGTTTAAATTTTCTTAAAGATTGATTATCTTTTGCGAGTGGTCTTTCACCTTGTAAAACATTGATTTCTACTTGTGTTTGAAAGTTGGCTGATGTCGTAAAGACTTGACTATGACTGGTTGGAACCGTTGTATTTCTTGGAATTAAAGGTGTAGCGACACCACCAACTGTTTCAATAGAAAGTGTTAAAGGAGTGACATCTAATAAAAGAACATCATTCTCTTCACCATATAAAACCATTTCACCACTTAATTTTCCAGCTTGAATCGCAGCACCCAAAGCCACACATTCATCTGGATTTAATGATTTACTTGGTTCCATGTTCGTAATTTCTTTTACTTTTTCTTGAACCGCTAAAATACGAGAGGATCCACCAACTAAGATAATTTTATTAAGATCCTGTGGTGTAAATCTGGCATCATTTAAAGCTGTTTGCATTGGTAAAACAAGACGGTCAATAAGTCCTTTTGTAAGTTCATTGAATTTTTGTCTTGTAAGTGTGATTTCTAAGTTTTTAGGTCCGTTTGTATCTTGATAAATAAAAGGCAAATTAATGAGGGTACTTAATTGACTTGAAAGTTCGATTTTAGCTTGTTCACTGGCTTCTAAAACGCGACTATAAGCGACGGTATCTTTTCTTAAATCAATACCTTCTTGTTTTAAAAAGCTTTCTAAAATAAAATCACAGATAGCTTTATTAAAATCATCCCCACCTAAATGATTATCACCAGCTGTTGATAAAACTTCGATTACACCACTACCAATTTCAATAATCGAAACATCAAAAGTTCCACCACCTAAATCAAAAACCATCACTTTTTGCCCATAAGCATTTTCAAGCCCATAAGCCAGTGCTGCAGCGGTTGGTTCATTAATGATCCTTAAAACTTCTAATCCCGCAATTTTTCCAGCATCTTTTGTTGCTTGCCTTTGGGCATCATTAAAATATGCTGGAACAGTAATAACCGCTTGGTTGACTTCTTCTTGTAAGTAAGCTTCGGCATCATTTTTTAATTTTTGTAAGATCATTGAAGAAATAAGCTGTGGAGAAAGTTGTTTTCCATCAATTTCTACATGATAATTTTGTCCCATTTCTCTTTTAATAGATGAAATCGTACGTTTTGGATTCATTGATTGTTGACGTTTAGCCAGTTCTCCAACAAGTTTCTTTCCATCTTTATCAAAAGCAACAATACTTGGTGTTGTCTTTTGGCTTTCTTTATTTTCAATAATTTTAGCTTTTCCATTTTCATAAAAAGCCATACAACTGTTTGTTGTTCCTAAGTCAATTCCAATAACCTTTGCCATAATTTTCTCCTTCTAACAACATAAAATAGGGTAATGATATCCGCCACCACAACAACATGACATCATACAATTTAAAAGCATAATCGAATAACAACAATTCATCATACTTGCTGGATTACCGTATTGTTGACTGGTTTGACGATATTGTCTTGTATTTCCTTGTAATTGATTTAATAATAAAATATATTGCATATTCATGGGTTCCATTTGAACAGCTGTTTGAGCATATTCCTGTGCACGAATATTATTTCCTAAACTATTTTCAGCTAAAGCAGCTAAATAAAACCACATACCTGTTTTATTTTGAATTTGATTTAAAACATTTAAAGCTTCTTGATAACGTCCACCTTGAATAAAACCACTAGCTTCTTGATAAGCTTCTTGGTCATTTCCATGATACTGATAGCCGCCGGTTGTTTGACTACCATAACTTTGTTGTCTAAAACCTTTTTTTCTTTCATCCATAATAGTTTTATATGCATTTTGGACTTCTTTAAATTTTTCAGTGTATTCTGCTTGATGAGGGTTTCCAATATTAGCGTCAGGATGATATTTTTTAGAAAGTGTACGATAAGCTTTTTTGATTTCATCATCACTGGCACTAGGGGAAATTCCTAGTATTTGATAAGGATTCATGATTTTTCCTCCATTCTTTTCTTTTTAATCAGTTCAAATTTTGTCCAAATACCACTATAGATAATATTTCGTAAAAGTTCAACATTTTCAATCAAAGGAAGCTTTTCAAAATAAAAACTGCTTCTAGAAATCATCATTTCTAAAATATTAAAACAATATTCTTGAAAGTGTTCTTCTTTAAATTTATTTTTAAAAGGATTGTAAGTTTGTTTTTTGATATCTTCTTCTACATCTTCAAAAGCATCAATCAAATAAATAAATTTTCCTAAATAAAATCCCATTTGATAAAGATCATCTTTAAAAACATCTTCTTGATAAACACAAATACTTGCCATGATATGACCAAAATGACCAGCAACTTCATCTAAATCTAAACAATGTGATTTTTCTAGATAATGAATTTGGTCTAAATGTTCTTTAATTTTTTCTACTTTATCAGGATATTTCTTTTTAATTCTATTAAATTCTTTTTTTAAAAGTTGTTTAAAAGTTTTACTTTTTAAAGAATTTTCATCTAAAACATCGTCTTCTAATTTATAGTACGTTAAAACAATATTCATATCACTGACATAATCCATATATTGATTAGTACGTACACTCTTTTTATGAAAAGGATGTAATGGGCAACGAATTAAATATTGTTTATCTGTCGGTTCATACAGACTAGAAAGCAAAATTCCTACAAAGTTTAAATCATAATTTAAAGTCAATTGACCACGGCGACCATGATTTTGTTTTAAAGATTGACATAAACCACAATAATATTCTTGATATTTATCATAATCTTTAATTTTTAATTCTGGTTTATTAATAACGACATAGCCAAACATAATTAAGTTCTCTTTTCAAATTTTTGATGACAACTTGGACAAGTCACAATAATTTTTCCTTTTCCTTTAGGAAGTCTTACCATTTGTTTACAAGAGGGACAACGGTAGTATTTATGACTACGATCGGAAAATCTTTTCTTTTGAAGATTAAAAAATTGTTGAACAGGTTTAATTGCTTTTAAGTATTTTTCATTTTCTTGATAACGTTTATATGTTTGTCTAGAAAACATACGATAGATAACTAAAAGCCAAATAAGATATCCAAGTGACATAATGATTCTATTATTAAAGAATATATTAAGGATAAATAAAGCGATGACAAAAAATAATGCATGATTATTTAAAGTATCTATTCCATATCTTCCTTGCATGAATTGAATTAATTTTTCTTTCATAAACATCTCTCCTTACATTGATGAGGTGATTATATGCTTGAATTATGTATTGAACATGAACTCTAAAAAATACGATAAATTGAAAGTCTTTGACATCTTCTTACAAGATAGGGCATAGCTTGTAAAAATATTTTTAATAATTATTTAAAAAGGCAATCAATCGACATGATTTGTATTTTTTTCTTTTTATTGTAGAGATGGAAAGGAGAAAAAAATGAAAAAATTAATATGTCTTTTAACAGTTTTTGTAAGTTTATTTTTTATGCAAGTTCCTGTTAAAGCAAGTGACATCAATTGGGATATTTCTAAATCAAAAACAGCCACACAACTTGATGAAAATTATCGAAGCCAGGTGACACTTTCGCTTCCTGCTAAAAGTGAAAAACTTGTTTCAGATGTTGTTTTTGTTTTAGATAAATCAACAAGTACACAAATTGAAAATCAAACTTTAGATATGTTGGAAAATTTACAAACACAAATTTCACAAACAAATGCTAAAGTAAAAGTCGGGATTGTTATTTTTAATAAAGAGGCAAATGTTTTTGGATGGTTTGATCTAGAAAATGATTTGGATGATATCAAAAAGGCGATTTTTAAAGAAATAACATCTGGAACGAATTGTCATGCAGGATTATTAGCAGGAAAAGAATTATTGGATCAAGATCAAGAGGTAGCAGCTAAACGTAAGTATATGGTCTTTGTTAGTGATGGTATTACTTATATGTATAATCAAAAAGCAACGGTTACAGCTTGGTCGTTTGAAAATGATGGCATTGTTGCAAGTTGGCCAGGACCTGATAATTGGAATTTAAAATATGGTCAAGAAGATCTTCCTGATTGGGATAATTATTTAACAGATGTAAAAGAAAAATTAGCCATTCAAGGAGATCAGTATGATTATCTTTATGGTGAGGCTCCAACAAATATAATGCCTCTAGAAGAATCTAAAGAAGGGTTAAATTCTGTTGATAAAGCTCTTTATTATACTGTTTCTACTTACCAAGCAATGAAAGATGAAGGATATCATTGTTATTCAATGCTTGCTAATGGATATAGTAATTATCCATGGGCAACATCTTTTATGAATTATTTATCTAAAGGACAAGAAATTTCTTTTAAAGATATTCAAAATGATATTTATTATTTATTGGATCAAGGAACTTATGTAGAAGACTTTATGGGTAAAGGAAAAGACAATTATGGAAATGATTATGATTTTGACTTTATAACAGATACAAAACAATTTTATATGATGGTTGGAAATCACAAATATGTTCCAGAATTCATCGAAGAAAATCATTATGGTTTTAATCATCAAGAAAATGGTTATGCTTATGAATTATTCTATTATCCTGAAGAAAAGGAATATTTTATTTGGAAAATGAATGTACCTGTGAGTCAATTCGAACATGTTCAACTTGTTTATACTTTACAACTTATGAATCCTCAAAAAAAAGCAGGAGAATATGGGGAATACGATGAAGATGGTCATCTTTTTAAAGAAGGATTAAAAACAAATACGCAAGCTATTTTACATCCTATTGATAGTTTTTCTAAAGAATTAGAACCTGAAGAATTTTTGTTCCCAACAGTTTCATACAAAGTAATAGAAACTAATGTTGATGAACCTGAAAAGCCAAGTGAAACAATTAAAACGGAAGTTAAAAAGTCAACACCTGTAACGACAAGTCCAGTTGCTACGGGAGATGATACAAAACAAGAATTTTGGTATGCATTATTGGGATTATCAATTTCAACACTTCTTCTTTTATTAATAAAACATTACAAGACAAGACGCGAGTAGTCGCGTTTTGTTTTTGTTTGTGGTATGATAGCGTGGGTGATGAAAATGTTAGTGTCAATGACAGATTTAACAAAATATAATGGAGAAAAGTGTATTTTAGATCGTATAGAATTACATATAGAAGATAAAGATAAAGTAGGAATCTTAGGAGTTAATGGGACAGGAAAATCTACACTTTTAAAGATTATTGCCGGTGTAGAAGACTATCAAGGTAAAATAAGTTATCAAAAAGATATCCGTATCAATTATTTGCCTCAAACGCCTCTTTATAATGAAAATGATAGTATTATGGAAACGGTCCATAAGCAATTGGATTCGAAAGAGATTCATGATTATGAAATCAAAGCACAATTAGGTAAGTTTGGTATTTTAGATGAAACACAAAAGATTAAAGAACTTTCAGGAGGTCAACTTAAAAGAGTAGCTTTAGCGATTGCTTTAATTAAACCTTGTGATTTACTTATTTTAGATGAACCAACAAACCATTTAGATAATGGTATGATAGAATATTTAGAAAAGTTTTTAATTAAATGGTCTAAAGGCTTACTCATGGTAACGCATGATCGCTATTTTTTAGAAAGAGTTGTTAATCGTATTATTGAAATAGATCATGGCCAAATTTATAAATATGAAGCCAATTATTCAAAATATCTTGAACTTAAACAAGTTCGTTTAGAAACACAACTTTCTAGTCAAAGAAAGAGAAAACTCTTTTTAAAGAAAGAATTAGAATGGGTACGTGCGGGTGTACAAGCACGTACAACTAAAAGCAAAGATCGTCTGCAAAGATTTGAAGAATTATCAAAAGTTAAAGATGTAGAAGTCAATGGAAAAGTAGAAATGATTCATACGTTCTCTCGTCTTGGTAAAAAGACAATCGAACTTCATGAAATTTCTAAAAGTTTTGAACAAAAGAAACTCTTTGATGAATTTTCGTATATGTTTAAACAACATGATCGTATTGGGATATTAGGAGATAATGGAACAGGGAAATCAACTTTATTAAATATTATTACAGGAAATTTAAAGAGTGATACGGGTTATGTAGAAATTGGCGAAACTGTTCGTTTTGGTTATTTTAAACAAGGATATGATGATCTTCCAATGAATAAGAAGGTCATTGATTATATTCAAGAAATCTCCAATGACTTTAAAGTAGATGGTCAAGGATTATCTGCTAAAGATATGTTAGAAAGATTTTTATTTGATGCTAGGTTACAACATACACCAATTTCTCGACTTTCTGGTGGGGAAAGAAGAAGACTTTATTTATTGCGTGTATTAATGATGATGCCTAATGTTCTTGTCTTAGATGAACCGACAAATGATTTAGATATTGATACTCTTAATATTTTAGAAGATTATTTAGATAATTTTGAAGGTATTATTATGACTGTTAGTCATGATCGATATTTCTTGGATCGTATTTGTGATGGTTTATTTATCTTACAAAATCAACATTTAAGATATGTTAATGGGGGTTATAGTCAAAATCTTGATACTACAACTAAAGAAGAAAAAGAAAAGAGTCAAGGGGCTTTAGCTTATAAACAAAGTAAACAAAAGAAAATCAAAATGACTTATATGGAAAAGAAAGAATTTGAAGAAATTGAAGATATCATTATGGATTTAGAAACAAATTTAAGTCAAATTGAAGAAAAGATGAATGGTGTTACTGATTTTAAAGAAATTGATGAACTTTCAAAACAAAGAGATGACTTGCAAAAACAAATTGATGAGAAAAATGAAAGATATCTTTATTTATTAGAATTACAAGAACAAATTGACAATCAATAATTGACTCTTGTATATACATATAGGATAATAGAGACATGAAAAGGAAGGTTTTAAGAAATGAAAAGATTATTAAGTTGTACAAGTAGTGAAATGTTGAAAATGGATGGACAAGAATTAAAACAAGCTATTCTTGCTAGTGAAGGAAGAACTGTGATGACAGAAACAGTTGTTGCGATTGAACCTTTATTAGGAGATCTTACAAATGCTGAACTTGCTGTTTCATTTGGAAGTGACATGGTTTTATTAAATTGTTTTGATTGTAATAACCCAGAAATCAAAGGGTTACCAGAATGTGATAATCCTGTAGAAAAATTAAAAGAAATCGTTGGTCGTCCAATTGGATGTAACCTAGAACCAGTTGATTTAGAAGCTGAATTAATGGAAGAAAGACGTGTGATTTCTACAGGTAGACAAGCAAGAAAAGAAACTTATATTAAAGCTCAAGAATTAGGTTTCAACTTTATTTGTTTAACAGGAAATCCAGGAGTTGGAGTTTCAAATCATTCAATTTGCGAAGCAATTAAAGAAGCTAAAAAATATTTTAAAGGATTAATTATTGCAGGGAAAATGCATGCAGCTGGAATCGATGAACCAATCGTTGATATGAATAGTATCAAAGAGTTCATTGAAGCAGGGGCAGATGTTATTTTAATGCCAGCAGTTAATACAGTTCCAGGTTTATCTGAACAAGAAGTGACTGAAGCTTGTCGTTATATTAAAGCTCATGGGGCTTTATCATTAAGTGCGATTGGTACAAGCCAAGAAGGTGCAGATGAAGGAACAATTCGTGAAATTGCTTTATTAAATAAAAGATGTGGAATTGATATTCAACATATTGGAGATGCAGGATTCTGTGGTATTGCCTTACCTGAAAATATTATGGCATTATCAATTGCGATTCGTGGTAAAAGACATACTTATCATAAAATTGCTTCATCAATTAATAGATAGAATGTCATTTATGTTTGAAAGATGTCATTTAAGTTATAAATAATGAAAGAACGATAGATTTATGATACATTAATCATAGATCAATTGTTTTTATATGGAGGTTATTATGAAAAAGGCTCTTATTATTGTATTTATAATGTATTTATTAGGGATGATTTTTTTATCAGGAAGTATTGGTGTTTTTTTTGAACCGGTTGAAGTTTTTAATAAAGCTATTGTTGTAGCTATTTTAATTATTGCTTTTATTATTTGTTGTCTTTATAGAAAGAATAAGAAAAGAAGATAAGATGGAGAGTGTTAATTGCACTCTCTTTTATGTTATAATGGATAAGGTGATAAACATGAAACATATCTTTATATTAAAACCAGATACTTCTAAAAGTTTGATTAATTGTATAGTAACAATGATGCAAGGAAAACGTTATGAATTACGCTATACCAAAGATTTAGATGATGCAAGAAAGATAGCCTTATCTTATCAAGATGAAAAGGAAGTTTGTCGTTTATATGCGATAGGTGGCGATGGTTTTGTTCATAAGGTGGTCAATGGCATGGTAGGATCTTTTCATGAACTCGTTGTCATTCCGCAAGGAACAGGTAATGATTTTGCTAGAAGCATCTACAAAAATTTAGATGCGATAAAGATTTTTAAAGAGTCATTAAATAAGCAAGCCAAAGCAATTGATGTGATTCAATGCAAAGAAGATTTATATTGTATCAATGTCTTTTGTTGTGGTTTAGATGCTGATGTTGGAAATCTAGTGAATACAAATCGTAAGACAACCTTATTTCCAAGAATTATGCAATATAGTTTAACGATTTTAAATAAGATTTTTCATTTAAAATTTTATCCAACCGATATTTATACATATAATAAAGATATTTATCAAGGTAATGTTTTGATTTGTACCTTTTGTAATGGTCATTATTTTGGGGGTGGCTATCAAGCTGGTTATTATTCATCTTTAGAAGATGGGATGATTGATATATCGGTGGTACCAGAAATATCTAAAAAAGAATTACCATATTATTTAAAAGGACTGATCACCAATACATTACATAAAACAAAAAAATTTCAACATTTTAAAGAAGATGATGTTTGGGTCAAAACCAATCAATATGTTAATATTGATGGTGAAAAATATGAACCAGGAACATATCACTTAAAATGTTTACATAAAAAAATTCAATTAGTTTATTAAGGAGATTACTATGGAAATAGATTTAAAAACAGATTCACGTAAAGTAAAACCAGGAGATACTTTTATTGCGATTAGAAATGTTAATCGTGATGGTCATGATTACATTCCTCAAGCTATTAAAAATGGAGCAACGAAAGTCATTGTAGAAGAAGGAAACTATGATGTTGAAACCATTGTTGTTGAAGATACAAGAGCATATTTAAAAGATTATTTGTATGAACATTATTATCCTTATTTCAAAGATATGAAATTAATAGGGGTTACAGGTACAAATGGGAAAACAACGATTGGTTATATGATGTATCAAATGATGACGATGCTTGATATTCCTTGTGCTTATATGGGAACAATTGGTTTTTATTATTGTGGGAACTTTATTAAAATGGTTAATACCACACCTGATGTAGATGTACTTTATGATTATTTTATTAAAGCAAAAGATGCGGGGTGTAAAGTACTTGTGATGGAGGTTTCTTCACATGCACTTGCGAAAGATCGTATTCATGGCTTAGAATTTGATGAAGTTGCTTTTACAAACTTAACACAAGATCATTTGGATTTTCATAAAACATTAGAAAATTATGCGAATGCCAAACAACTATTATTTAAAAAGACCAGAGGAAAGAAAATTGCTGTCATAAATGGTGATGATCCACATGCTTCACATTTTGAATTAGAAGGTAATCAAAATCTTTTGATTTCTGATCAAAAAGGTGATGTTCTTATTCAAAATATTGAATTTTCTCACTTAGGGACAACCTTTACCTTTAAATATCAAGAAAAAGAATATCAAACACATATTCAAATGGTAGGAAGATACAATGTTTATAACTATCTTACAGCGATGCTTTTAATTCATGAATTAGGATATGGAATTGATGCTATTTTAGCCTTAAATACAAAACTCAAAGCACCTAAAGGAAGAATGGAGTTAATCGTTTATGGTACAAATGGTATCTTTGTAGATTATGCCCATACCCCTGATGCCACTTTAAATGTTTTAGAAAGTGCTCAAGAATTTAAAAAAGGAAGAATTATTACGATTATTGGTTGTGGGGGAGATCGTGATACGACAAAACGACCAATCATGGGGGAAATTGCCTGTAAACATAGTGATCATGTCATTATTACAGATGATAATCCACGAACAGAAGACCCTCAAAAAATCATTAATGATATTTTAGTAGGTGTTAGTGGTGATTATGAGGTCATCAATGACCGTCATCTAGCGATTGCTAAAGGAATGAGTTTATTAAAAGAAAACGATATCTTAATGATTTTAGGAAAAGGTCATGAAGATTATCAAATTATTGGAACAGAAAAGATTCATTTTTCTGATCAAGAAGAAGTAGAAAAATATATAAGGGAGCATATACATGACTAAAATTGCATTTTTTGATGTGGATGGAACGATGATCAATGTTCCTCATCAATTATTAAAACCAACAGATAAAACAATTCATGCTTTAAAAGAATTTCAAAAACAAGGAAACTATATTGTTGTAGCGAGTGCAAGAGGGGTTAAACCAGAATGTTTAGACGAAATTCCTTTTGATGGCTTTATTGGTTGTGATGGAGGCTATATTGAATTTCATCAAGAAGTTTTATTAAATAACGTTTTTAGTGTGAAAGATTTAAACTTACAAAATAGTGTTTATGAAGCAACCAATGGTCAATATATTATCAGTGAAAGAGCGACAAGTTATTTCAGTGATGTAGATGGAGAACTCATCAAAAAACATTTAAGACTTTATAATGGGACAGATAAATTACCTGAAGAGTATAATGATGATTGGCGTTTTCAAGATATTAAAGCCAATACAGTAACAGCGCTTTTCTATAATGCAAAAGACTTACATGAAGCCTTAGATATGTTACCAAAAGAATGGTCCATCAATGCTTATGATACAGGACATATTCGTATGGATGTACATCCTCAAGGTTACACAAAAGGAACAGCGTGTGAGTATTTATATCAAAAATTAAATATTCCAAAAGAAAATACTTATGCTTTTGGTGATGGTGAAAATGATATTGAAATGTTTCATCTTGTAGGAACTTCTGTTGCGATGGGCAATGCGGATGATGAAGTTAAAAAACATGCTTCTACAGTGACTTTAACAGTGGATGAAGATGGTATTGCAGATTTCTTTGAAAAGGAATTTAATATTAAATGAGAATTAGAAAAATAAATTTTCAAGAAATAAATTTTGAGTATTGTCCTTATCCTCAGTCAATGTATGATTCCATAAAGAGAATAGGTTTATCTTTTCCTATTAAAGTTAATATTATTGATGGTCAATATTATTGTAAAGACGGGAACAAACGTCTTTCAATTATTCAAGATTTATTAAAAAATGAAGAAGGCTATGAAAGAAGAAGGGCAGTTCCTTATATTATTTATAATGATGGAAGTTCTAGATCTAATGATTGTTGGCGAGATCGCAACATGCATTAGATTTTTTTCATTTTTTGAAAGCATAAAACGAGAATAAATAAGAGGTATATAATAGATGCGAGGAAGTGATTATTTTGTTATTTAGTAATAGAGATTTAAAAAAATTGATAATACCTTTAATTATTGAACAGGTATTAGCATTGACAATTGGGATTTTTGATACGATGATGGTTTCCCAATGCGGGCAAAGTGCAGTTTCAGGAGTGAGTATTGTCGATGGGTTAAATGTGTTGATTATCAATATCTTTTCGGCACTAGCTACAGGAGGAGCTGTTGTTTGTTCGCAATATATTGGTAAAAAAGATGAAAAGATGGCTTGCCATAGTGCCAAACAGCTCTTATTTACCATCTTAGGTTTATCGCTTGTTATTATGGTTTTATGTATGATTTTCAATGGGAATTTATTGAATTTGATTTTTGGACATATTGAAAGTGATGTGATGGCTTATGCAAGAACTTATTTTTTCTTTTCAGCCTTATCTTATCCTTTTATTGGTTTATTTAATGGTGGGGCTGCTTTATTTAGATCAATGGGAAATAGTAAAGTGGCTATGACAAATTCATTTTATATGAATATTGGAAATATCGTTTTAAACTACTTCTTTATTTTTATTTTAAATATGTCAGTCAAAGGAGCAGCAATTGCTACTTTACTTTCAAGAATGTTCTGTTCATTTATTATTTTATATATGTTATTAAATAAAGAACATATTGTACATATTGATACGTATTTAAAATATAAGTTTGATTTTTCAACTGTCAAAAGAATCTTAAAAATTGGTATTCCAAATGGTTTAGAAAATGGAATGTTTCAAATGGGGAAAATCCTTGTTCAACGACTTGTTTCAACTTTTGGAACAGCTGCCATTGCAGCACATGCTGTTGCCTTTAGTTTAACGTCTATTGCCGTTGTTCCAGGAATGGCTTTAGGACTTGCTATTTTAACAGTTGTAGGCCAATGTATTGGGGCTAATGATTATCAGCAAGCTAAATATTATACGAAAAAACTGATGATTATTGCTTATATTTCTACGATTATATCGGCTGGTATTTTACTTGTTGGGGTTAGATATATTTTAAGATTTTATGCTTTACCACAAGATACTGCTAATTTAGCGGTTTCCATGGTCTCTCTTCACTGCGTTTTTGATTTCTTTGTTTGGCCAATGGCATTTTCTTTCCCAAATGCCTTACGTGCAGCCAATGATGCAACTTTTACAATGATCGTTTCTACATTTTCAATGTGGACTTTCCGTTTTGCTTTAAGCTATGTTTTTGCTTTGTATTTACACATGGGTGTCATTGGTGTTTGGTGGGCTATGATTGTTGACTGGATTTTTAGGTCAATTTGTTTTATGATTAGATATAAATCCAATAAATGGATGAATAGAACATTAGTATAGGGGAATATATATGGAAAAAGTAGAATATTATTTTAGAGAAATTTCAAAGATTCCAAGAGGATCTTACAATGAAAAAGCAATTTGTGATTATGTGGAAAACTTTGCAAAAGAAAGAAATATAAAATATGTAAGGGACAAAATGCATAATATCGTGCTTTTTAAAGAAGCAACAAAAGGCTATGAAGATCATGAAACAGTCATGTTAGAAGGACATATGGATATGGTCTGTGAAAAAAATAATGATAGTGATCATGATTTTTCAAAAGATTCTATTGAACTTATTGAAGAAGATGGTTTTTTACATGCCAATAAAACAACATTAGGAGCGGATGATGGTGTTGGTGTTTGTTATATGCTTGCTTTACTAGATGATGAAAGCTTAAAACATCCAGCTTTAGAATGTGTTTTTACCGTTCAAGAAGAAGTAGGACTTAATGGAGCAATGGGTCTTGATAAAAGTATTTTAAAAGCGAAAAAGATGATTGGACTTGATAGAGGGAAAGAAAAAATTATTACTGTAAGCTGTTCTGGAGGAAGAAGAGCTGTTGTTGAAAAAGGACTTTCTTATCTAAAAAACGAATCACCTTGTTATCAACTTTATGTGGGTGGCTTACAAGGTGGACATTCAGGAGGCGTTATTCATTTAGAAAGAGGAAACGCTAATGTGATTATGACACGTGTCTATTATCATCTTTCTTTAAATAACATTGAATTTTTATTAGGAAGTTTTAAAGGTGGTTTAAAAGATAATGCGATTCCTAGAGAATGTGTCAGTGTCTTTGCTTCAAATGATGATTTTAAAAAAATCAAAGAAGTTGTTTTAAAAGTAGAAAATGATTTAAAAGAAGAATTAAAAGAAAGTGATAAACATATATTTGTTCGTTTAGAAAAAGTAGATTCTTTAAATGAAGTGATTTCAGTTAAAGAAAGCCAAGATATTATTTCAATGATGTATTTAATGCCTAATGGTTTTATGCATAAATCTTTAAAAATGGATCTTACCAATATTTCTTTAAATATGGGTGTAGTGGAAATGAATGAAAAATTCAATATTTATTTTTCAATTCGTTCACCAATGGAATCAGCTAAAGATGAATTATCAAACAAATTGAGTTTAATTGCTTCAATGTTTAAGGCAAAATATGTTTTAGATAATAACTATCCAGGATGGAATTACGATGAAGGTTCAAAACTTAGAAAACAATATGTTGATTTTGTTAAAGAAACAGAAGGAATCACTTTAAAAGAAGAAGGAACACATAGTGGTCTTGAAACAGGTATTTTCAAAGGGGCACTTCAAGATTTAGATATTATTACTTTAGGTCCAGATATGTTTGATATTCATACACCCGATGAAAGATTAAATATGAATTCATTTTATAAATGTTATCAAAGATTAATTCATTTTTTAGAGAGATTATAAGATGTTAGAACTTATTAAAGTAAAATATGATCAAGATATCAAAAAACAATTAGAAAAAAGATTTATTGCTTTTGACGTAGAAACAACAGGTTTGAATCCAAAAGAGGAAAGAATTATTGAATTAGGAGCTGTTCTTTTTGAAAATGGACAAGCTGTTCAAAAATTTAATACACTTGTTAATGCAGAAGTAGAAGTTTCTGAGTTTATTTCTAATTTAACACATATTACTAATGAAATGTTAGAAAACCAACCAAGAGAAGAAAAAGCGTATAAAATGTTTCAAGAGTTTATGAAAGAAGCGCTTCAAGGAGAAGTTCTTGTTTGTGCTCATAATGCTCAATTTGATATGTCGTTTTTAAAGAAAACATTTGATCGGCTTCAATTAACAGGAAAGATCTGTTATGTAGATACCTTACAATTATCAAGAAAATATATTCATGGACCTTATAATTATAAACAAGGAACGATTGCTCATTATTTACATATAAAAAATGAAAATGCGCATCGTGCTTATGATGATGCTTATGTTTGTGGACAAATTTTAAATCATATAGTAAAAGGAAGTTTTCAATAAACTTCCTTTTAATGTACAATTTCATTAAGTAAATTGACGGCAGCCATGGCATCTTTTGTATAGTGATCCGCATGAATATCTTGTGCGATATCTTCTGTTAATACGGCACCACCAACAAAGATTGGACACATGTTTTCTTCTTGCTTTAATAAAGTAATCGTTTCTTCCATTGAAACAACCGTTGTTGTCATTAAAGCTGAAAGACCAATAGCTTTAGGATGATGCTTATGATAGGCTTCTAAAACGACCTCTGCAGGCACATCTTTTCCTAAATCAATGACTTGATAACCGTAACTTTCTAAAACAACTTTTACAATATTTTTCCCAATATCATGGATATCACCATGGACAGTCGCAATTAAAACAGGACCTTTAGAAGATTTCGTTGTTTTAAATGTTTGTTTGATCACATCAAATGCAATTTTGCTTGCTTCTGCTGATTGGATCAATTGAGGTAAAAAGATTTTACCTGTTTCATAGTCTTTTCCAATTTGGTCAAGAGCAGGAATTAAAATGTCATTGACGATTGTTAGTCCATCTTGACTTTCTAAGGCTGTTTCTGTTGCTTTTTTGACTTCATCTTTTAAACCGTGTAAGACAACATCGTTTAAAGAAAAGGATGTTGTTTGTTTTGGTAAAACGACTTGGTTTTGTGCTTGTTTTTGAATGTAGTTTGTAGCGTCTCGGTCATAATTATAAAGTACATTGAAGGCGTCGATTGTATTCATTAATTCTTGATCTAATGGATTGATAATTGGTAAATCAAGTCCTGCCGACATGGCCATTGCTAAGAATGTTTTATTAAGTAAAGGACGATTTGGTAAACCAAAAGAAACGTTACTTACTCCTAAAACAGTATGGACACCCAATGTTTTAACCATAGAAACAGCTTTGACTGTTTCCATAACTTCTTTTTGTTGGGCAGAAGCGGTTAAAACAAGACAGTCAATAATAATGTCTTTTTTATCAATGCCATATTCTTTTGCTTTATTAATGATTTTTTTAGCGATTTCAAATCTTTGCTCAGCTTTTGGAGGAATGCCATTTTCATCTAAGGCTAAGCCAATGACAACACCACCATATTTTTTTA
Source organism: Faecalibacillus sp. MSK20_93 (assembly GCF_020589945.1). NCBI lineage: Bacteria > Bacillati > Bacillota > Erysipelotrichia > Erysipelotrichales > Coprobacillaceae > Faecalibacillus > Faecalibacillus sp. MSK20_93. Next base: position 23,014 of record NZ_JAJDKA010000002.1, read on the forward strand.
CAACAGGGAAGACGGCTTCCATGGTTTCATCTTTCCCGTTGACAGAGTTAATAAGTGGTTTTCCATTATAATAACGACAAGCTTCTTCAATTGCTTGGAAATTAGAACTATCAATTTGTAAAGGGAGTTGAATAACTTCTTGTAATAATTTAATAACATGCTTCATCACTTTTGGTTCATCAATACCAGGTAAACCGACATTGACATCTAAAACATGAGCTCCTGCTTGTTCTTGTTTGATGGCTTCTACAACAAGTTCATCATAACGTTCTTCTTTTAAAGCAGCTTTTAATTTTTTCTTTCCTGTTGGATTTAATCTTTCTCCACAAACAACAACATGTTTTCCAAATTCAACAGTTGTTGTTCCTGAAGAGACACGTGTCAACAAAGAAACTTCTCTTGGAGTCACTGTTGTTGGGCAGTTTTCTTTTAATTTTTGAATAAATTCAGGGGTTGTTCCACAACATCCACCAACGATAGCGATTCCTTTTTTGACAAGAGGAACGATTGCCTCAATAAATTCATCTGCTTTCATTGGATAAACGGTTTGTCCATCTTCTAAAAGAGGAAGACCTGCATTTGGTTGAATCATAACAGGAAAAGAGGTACTTTCTAAAATGCTTTCAATAATTGGAGCCATTTCATTTGGTCCTAAAGAACAGTTGATCCCTAAAGCATCCACTTTTAATCCTTCTAAGACATTGACCATTGTAAGAGGATCACAGCCTGATAAACTACGACCATTTGTTTCAAAGGTCATTGTTGCAAAAACAGGAAGATCACTACACTCTTTAACGGCTAAAATACTCGCTTTTAATTCATAAATATCTGTCATTGTTTCAAATAAAACAACATCAATATCCTCTTTTACAAGTTCTACCATTTGCTTAACGCTTTGATAAACTTCATCAAAAGTTAAAGTTCCCATCGGTTCCATAAGTTTACCAATAGGTCCAATATCTAAAGCAATATAAGCATCAGGTTTGATTTTTTTAGCTTCTTTTGCATTTTGAATAGCCGCTAAAATCACTTCTTGATAACTATATTTATGTTGTTCTAATTTAAGGGGATTTGCGCCAAATGTATTGGTTGTAATAAAATCAGCGCCTGCTTTTAAATAACGATGATGGATATCAATAATCATTTCAGGATGTTCAATATTATAATATTCTGGAATTTCTCCAGCCTTCATTCCTAGTTCTTGAAGTTGTGAACCAAAACCACCATCAAAAATAAGAAGATCTTTATTTAATCTTTCGCGTAACATGTTTGACCTCTCTTTCTAAAATTACAATCTTTTATATGTAAACAATTCTGACATGTTTTTTCTTTTCTGTTATCACCTAAACCAATCAAACCAATCATTGATTTTTGCGGTAATAAAATATTACTTTCTTGAACCGTCAAACCAATTTTTTTAGAACTTTCGATAACGAAAGCAAGCTCTTTATTGAGTTCAATAGGGACACGACCATAACCTGGACAAAAACGAAACGTTCTTTTACCAATCAGTTGTTCATTTTCATATTCATTACATTGCACTTCTAAAAAACTACTTGCAACGGCATCAAAAATAGTTGCTTTGGTCATATCGATATGACTGTAATAATGAGATCTTTTTTCAACTTGCAGGCCTAAAGTACAGCCAATAATAACAACATCATGACAATTTTGAAATAAATTATTCAAGTCTGGATAATCGAGATTTAAAGAAATTTCATCAATTCTTAAAGGATGAAAAGAAAGAGGAAATTTACGATAAGTTGCTCTAAAAGAACTCATTTTTTCAATTTCCTCTATGCATTCATCAATCAAAACATTCATTTTTTCATCAAGTATTTGATGATGATATCCTAAATACTTTAAAGCATTTTCTTTAATCTTTGAAAAATTCATCACGAATATATTCTGTTCTTTTTAAAATTTCTTTTGCAATCTCTGGTTTATTCATTGTATAAATATGTATTCCATCTACACCATGAGTCATTAAATCGATGATTTGATACGTTGCATAGTGTAAACCAACTTCCCTTCCCGCTTTAGGATTTCCAGCAAAACGATCAATCATAGCTGCTAAATCAAACGGAACAGAACAATTTGACATTTTTGCGATATTTTTTAACTGTTTTGGATTATGAGCAGGCATAATTCCTGCAAGAATAGGGGCATGAATTCCAATTTTTCTTGCTTCTCTGACTAGACGATAATAATATTGATTGTCATAAAAAATTTGAGTAACAAGATATTTAGCTCCAGCATCGACTTTTTTCTTTAGGTTTAAAAGATCTTCTTCAAAGTTTTTAGCTTCATAATGTGTTTCTGGATAACATCCACCAGATAAACAAAAATCATTAGGAAAGTTTTCTTCAATGAATTCATTTAATTCACTGGCATATTTAAAATCACCATGATTAATACCATCACCATCTTTAGGGTAGTCGCCACGTAAAGAAAGGACATTTTCAATACCATTTTCTTTAAGTTCTTCTAGAATTTCTTTGATTTCATCCTTTGTATTATTCATACATGTTAAATGAGCTACAGATTCAATACCATATTTATTTTTAATGGTTGAGGCAATCTTACATGTATTTTTAGATGTAGAACCATTAGCTCCGTAAGTGACAGAAATGAAATCAGGATTCATTTTTGCTAGTTCATCAATGGTTGCATAAATAGATGTGATATCATTTTCATTATTTTTTGGTGGGAATATTTCAAAAGACAATGTTGGTCTTTTCTTTAATAATTCATTAATTTTCATATAGTACCTCGCTTTTTTTATACATTATATAGAAAAATAAATAGATAGTAAACGAAGAAAAAATAAAAGTTGGCTATTGTTTTAAACTATATCTCTTTCGTTTCAATAAGCATTTCCGCAATATTTGTTAGCGAATGACTTAATGAAGATAAAATAGCTACCAATAAAAATAAGTCTTGATAGTTTTCAATTTTTAATTGATAATCATCCATTATTTTTTGAATCATTTTTTGAAGTTGGGAATTTAAAGAGTGTTTAATATCTATAAAATGATCATAAAGATTTGATAAATCATCGTTATTTTCATAAATAGGTATCAATAGATCTTTAATTTCCTGAATGGAAAGATTATTTTTTAATTGATAGATGATCAACATTTGAATGATTTGTTCCTTAGTGTATTTTTTCCCTTTTACAGGCGTAATGACTTTTGCTTTGGAATAATTATTGATCATGGTTTTAGTAAGTAATTTATCATCTTCATTTTTTTTATGATTTGCTAGATGGGTTTCAAAAAGAGTCATAATTTGATCCATATAGAGATCTAAATCAGGAATATCTTTAGATGTAATAGAACTTTTTTGACTTTCTTTTTCAACAAGAGTTTCTAGTGTTTCTTTATTCATAATTTCACCTCATATTTATTTTATAGATTATTATATTTTTTTGCAATATAAACTATTTGAAATGGTTTTAAATACTACATATTTAAAAAAGTCATACTAGGATTTTAAAAAGCTTTATTGTATAATGTCCTTGGTGATTAGATGAAAAATATAAGTAAGAAAAATTGGGTTTTATATATTGTTACTTTTTTGGTGGTTGTTATTGGAGATCAACTTACAAAAATATTAGTGTCTTCTTCGATGATGCTAGGGCAATCGCAAGCGATTATTGATAATTTCTTTTATTATACATATTCGCATAATCAAGGAGCAGCTTGGGGAATGTTATCAGGACATATTAGTTTGTTTGTAGTTGTTTCGCTTGCTGCAGCAATTTTTATGTTTTATTACTTTAGTAAGACAACCAAAGCTCAAAGATTAACACGTTATGGAATTGTTTTAACTTTTGCAGGTCTTGTTGGAAATCTAACAGATCGTCTTTATTTTGGATATGTTAGAGATTTTATTGATTTTATTATTTTTGGTTATGATTTTCCTATTTTTAATATTGCTGATATGGCAGTAGTAATAGGAGTAGGATTGATTATTTTAGAGATTATATTTGAGGATTATATTAATGGAAAAAAGAAAATTAGAGATTAATGAAGAAAATGTACGTTTAGATAAGTTTATTATGAATTCAATTTCTGATTTATCAAGAACACTTATTCAAGAATATATTAAAGAAGGGCATGTTCTTGTAAATGGAAAAATTGAAAAAGCAAGTTATAAAATTAAAATGAATGATGCTATTGAAATCACGATTCCTGATAATAAGGAGATGGATGTTTTACCAGAAGATATTCCTTTAGATATCGTTTATGAAGATCAAGATGTTATCGTTGTCAATAAACCTTCAGGGATGATCGTTCATCCAAGTGTGGGAATTTATAGTGGTACTTTAGTAAATGCTTTACTTTATCATTGTAAAGATTTATCAGGAATCAATGGTGTGAATCGTCCTGGTATTGTTCATCGTATAGATAAAGAAACAAGTGGTTTATTAATGGTAGCAAAAAATGATAAAGCTCATAAATCATTGAGTGAACAGTTAAAAGAACATAGTGTTACACGTCGTTATGTGGCTTTAGTTCATGGTGTTATTCCACATGTTCATGGTAAAGTCAATGCACCAATTGGTAGAGATGTCAATGATCGTCAAAAAATGGCTGTCACAAAAAATAACAGTAAAGAAGCAATTACTAATTTTACAGTATTAGAAAGATATGATGATATGTCTTTAATTGAATGTCGACTTGAAACAGGAAGAACGCATCAAATTAGGGTGCATATGTCTTATATTGGTTATCCAGTTTATGGAGATCCTAAGTATGGAAAGAAAAAAGATGATCAAAGTCATGGACAATTCTTACATGCTAAAAAATTAGGATTTATTCATCCTACTACAGGTGAATATTTAGAGTTTGAATGTCCTTTACCTGATTATTTTCAAGCAAAACTTGATGAATTGAAAGGAGAATAAAATGTCTAAAAAGATTATTAGTTGGCAACAATATTTTATGGGAGTTGCTAAGCTTTCAGCTTATCGTTCAAAAGATCCTAATACACAAGTAGGAGCGTGTATTGTTTCTCCAGAAAATAAGATCGTAGGAGTAGGATATAATGGACTTCCATGGGGATGCGAAGATGATCAGTTTCCATGGGCAGCAAGAGAAGGAGATTTGTATGATACAAAATATCCTTACGTTGTTCATGCAGAATTGAATGCCATCTTAAATAGTATTTCTCATTTACAAGGATGTACGATCTATGTTTCTTTATTCCCATGTCATGAATGTGTGAAAGCCATTATTCAAAGTGGTATTAAAGAAATTATTTATGAAGATGATAAATATAATGGAACAGACAGTGATCGTGCTGCAAAACGTATGTTAGATGCCGCGGGTGTCAAATACACAAAAATTCCAGCATTTGAATTAAATAGTTTATAAAATAAAAAGGTCTTCTTTGGAAGACCTTAAATTACATCTTTAATACGCTTATAATTAGTCATATTAGTTTTTGTTACTTTAAGTAACATTTTTTTACCATACTTTTTAGCAATACTTACAGCAACATGATTGACAACTGAGCTTGTATTACCACGAGGCAATTTCACTTTCAAGCTTCTAGACATGTTATTAAAATATTGGTAAAAGGCATATTTTGAAAGAATAGACGAACACATAATTGCAAAGTATTGTTCTTCTCCTTTTTGTTCAAAAGATAAATCCTTAACAACGATTACTTCACTCTTTAAATAATTATAATACGTTTTAGGTGAAACAAATTGATTTACGACTTTTTTATCAACTTTCATTGCAACTTTTTGCATTACATTTGTAACGGCTTGATTATAAAGTTTTGCTTTAATGTTTGCTAGATTATTACCAGCAGCTGCCATTTGATTGTAGTGAGAATTGTCAAGAATCAACAAACTATAAACAAGTCGATCTTTGATCTCTCTAGCAATTTCAATAACTTCTTGAGGTGTCATGAGTTTAGGATCACGAACATTTAAGCTCGCTAACCAATCATAATCACGTTCATCGATATAGCATGCAACAACACATAATGGTCCAAAAAAATCACCTGATCCTGTTTCATCACAGCCAATGTGAGAATAAGGATAATATTGTTTTTCTTGGTTTGATGGACCACCATTACTTAAAGGGGCATAGTTTTCAACATGCATATCCATAATATTCATTGGTTTGTTATTATTTGCTACATTCATGTCATTTCTTTCCTCCTACCATATATACTAATTATAGCATATTTTTCAAATTTTGACACTATATTTTTGTTTTGATACAATAATTGCAAGGAGGTATTTATGGCTTTATTAAATAATCCCTACATAATCGATATAATTATAGGTCTATTCCTTATTATATATACATTTATTGGTTATCTAAAAGGATTCATTATTCGACTTTATGACTTTTTTAGTCTTTTTATAGCTTATTTTCTAACAATTAATTTTTCTTTTCCTTTATCTAAATTGATTACACTTTATCAATTAGAAGGTTTATTAGAACCAATTGGTATAAAGGTCAATCAATTGTTAGTTGCTGTTATTTTATTTATTGTTGGTTATTTCATTTTAAAGGGAATTGGTGTTTTATTAAAACCGTTTTTAAAGAAAATTGTTTCTTTATTAAAAATGACAAAATTATTAGATCATTTATTAGGTTTGATTTTATCAATTATTGAAGGAATCATTATTGTATATTTTGTTCTTTCAATGATTTTTATTCCTTTTATCAATCAAGGAAAAGAAACAATTGAACAAACGTATATAGGCTCTTTTATAATTGATACCATGCCTCATTATTTTTCATCTATTGCTGATTTTAAAGATTTAAATCAATTAACACATCTAGATGTTTCTTTATCTGATGAAAAACAAGTATCTATGGTGACAAATTTTATAGAAGAAGCAAGTCAAAATAAATGGTTAGATGATGAAACAATAAAAGATTTTATTTATAACTATTATAGTGAAATAGATTTACAAACAGTAGATCAAGAAGATTATCAAAGAATATCTTCTTTATGTCAAAATTATGATATTGATATCAATCTTTTAACGAAAGGACATTAGAAATGAAAAAGAGTTATCGAACATTGGAGTTTTCATTTATTCAAGATTATATTAAAAACTATTGTTTTAGTGAAATGGCTAAAAAGCGAATTGATCAAATACAGCCTTTTCAAGATATAGATGATTTAAAACTCTATCAAGATGATATTTCAAGTGCTATGAAAATCATCTATGCTTATGGACGTATTCCTTTAGCCCCTTATGAAGATATTAAAGAAATACTTCAAAAAGCACAAAAAGGTGGTGTTTGTTATCCTCAAGATTTATTAAAAATCGTACAAATATTAAAAAATGTACAAGAGGTACAAACTTATTTGGATCAAGAAATTGAACAAAGTCATTTACTTGAAATACTTTCATTACTTTATTTACCTAAAGATTTATATAATGAAATTTTAAAATGCGTCGATCCAAGTGGAAATATTTATGATCATGCAAGTCATGAGCTTTATCGTTTAAGAAGACAAATTTCAGCGATTGAAGCCAATATGAGAAAGAAAATTGAATCATTAAGAGCACAAAATAAAGATTATTTATCTCATGATGTTATTTCAACAAGAAATGATCATTTTGTTTTACCTGTCAATGTTTCTTATAAAACTCAAATCAAGGGAATTCATCATGGACATTCTTCTTCAGGAAGAACAACATATGTAGAACCAGAAGAAATTGTTTCTTACAACAATCAACTTTCACAAATTAAACAAGATGAACAACTAGAAATTCATCGTATTTTATTAGAACTAACAAAAAAGGTAAGAAGTTATGATCGTGTTTTAAATGAAGATTTAGAAATCATGATAGAAATGGATGCTGTTTTTGCTATTAGTGAATATGGCAAAAAGTTAGATATGGTGATGCCAGTTGTTGATGAAAATTGTCAGGAAATTGAGTTACTTAAAGCGAGACATCCTTTGATTGATCAAAAAGAAGTTGTTGCTAATGATATTGTTTTAAAGAAACCACAAGATATTTTACTCATTAGTGGAAGTAACACAGGAGGTAAAACAGTTGCTTTAAAAACAGCGGGTTTACTTTCTTTAATGGCTATTTGTGGACTTCCAATTCCTGTCACTCAAGCGAAACTTCCATTATTTGATGATGTTTTTGTAGATGTAGGAGATGAACAATCTATTGAACAATCGCTTTCTACTTTTTCATCGCATATGAAAAGATTGGTTTTTATTACGCAATATGCGACAAAAAATAGTTTGGTTATAATTGATGAAATTTGTTCAGGAACTGATCCTAAAGAAGGTGAAAGTTTAGCAGAAGCTATTTTAACTTATTTACATAAAAAAGGTGCTTATATTTTAGCTTCTACTCACTATAGTGCATTAAAAGAATTTGCGAAAGAATCAGATTATATTAAGATTGCTTCGGTTGAATTTGATCAAGAAAAAATGCAACCTACTTATCGTTTATTGGATGGTAGCGTAGGAAATTCTTATGCTATTGAAATTTCAAAACATTTAGGTTTAAATCAAGACATTATTCAACATGCTTTCATCATCAAAGATGAAAGTATGACAACATCACAAAAGTTATTAGAAAAATTACAATCAGAATTATCAGCTGTTTTACAAGAAAAAGAAGCTCTTGAAAAATTACAAAAAGAAACAGCAGATAAAGAAAAGCATTATCAACAATTGATTGATAATTATCAATCTAAAAAAGAAAAAATGATTGAAGAGGCTCAAAGCGATGCGAATAAGATTCTTGAAGAAGCACAAAATAAAGCAGATGCAATTTTAAAAGAATTACAAGGACAAATTAAGCCGCATCAAGTTATTCAAGCTAAAAAACAATTAGGTGATTTAAAACATCAAAAGAAACAAGTTGAAAACCATGAAGATCATGATTATAAAATAGGTGATATTGTTAAAGTATTATCTGTCAATCGACAAGGAGAAGTTGTTGACATCAATAAAAAAGGAATGTTGACGATCTCAATGGGTGGTTTAAAATTGAATGCTAAAAAAACAGAAGTTCAATTTATGCATGAAAAAGTTCCAGAAAAGAAAGAAACATCTAATATCCGTTCATTACGAAGAGCTAATAAACAAAGTTATGAACTTAATATTATTGGTATGCGTTATGAAGAAGCAATGAATGCAGTAGATAAATTTATTGATGGAGCACTCGTATCAAATTATTCAACAGTACGAATTATCCATGGAATGGGAACAGGTGTTTTAAGAAAAGGTGTTCGAAAGTTATTGGATAAAAATAAATATGTAAAATCTTATCAAGATGGTGGACCAAATGAAGGTGGATTAGGTGCAACAGTGGTATATTTTGAATAATGGATCTTCAATATATTAAAGATAAGCTATCACTTTTACCAATGCAACCAGGCTGTTATTTAATGAAAGATAAAGATGGTACGGTGATTTATGTTGGAAAAGCAAAAAAATTAAAAAATAGGGTTTCTTCTTATTTTGTAGGAAGTCATAATTATAAAACAACAAAGCTTGTTCAAGAAATTGTTGATTTTGAATATATTGTGACAGATAGTGAAAAGGAAGCCCTTTTATTAGAAATCAATCTAATTAAAGATTATGCACCTAAATACAATATTAGTTTTATGGATAATAAATATTATCCATATATCCAATTAACAAAAGAAAGACACCCACGATTGAAAATCGTTCGAAACGCTAAGGATAAAAAACATAAACACTTTGGCCCTTTTCCAGATGGTACAGCAGCTAGAGAAACATTTAAATTATTAAATCGTCTGTATCCTCTAAGAAAATGTAATCATATTCCAAAAAAAACATGCCTTTACTATCAATTGAATCAATGTTTAGGGCCATGTGTCAATGAAGTAGATGAAGAAGAATATAAAAAAATAACCAAACAAATTACACAGTTTATTCAAGGAGATACCAAAGAAATCATCGATGATTTACAAAATAAAATGATGCAAGCTTCAGAAAGTTTAAATTTTGAACTTGCAAAAGAATACCGTGATTTGATTCAGCATATCAATCATGTTACAAGTAAACAACATGTTCAATTTGCCGATCAAATTGATCGAGATATTTTTGGCTATTATCAAGATAAAGGGTATCTTTCTTTACAACTTTTCTTTATGAGAAATGGAAAATTACTTGCAAGAGATTTAAATCTAGTACCTTTACAAGATGTCCATGAACAAATTACACAATTTATTGTTGGTTTTTATCAAGAAAATACATATCCTAAAGAGATTCTATTACCAGAGGATATTGATACAACTTTGTTAGAAGAAATAGTTGAATGCAAGATCATTAAACCTCAAAAAGGTCAAAAAGCAAAACTTGTAGAAATGGCAACAAATAATGCAAAAGAAGCTTTAGAAAAGAAATTTTTATTGATTGAAAAGAATCAAAAGGCAACGGTAGGTGCTATTAAACAATTAGGAGAAAAATTAAATATGGTTACTCCTAGAAGAATTGAATTGTTTGATAACTCTAATATCCAAGGAGCTTATGCGGTTGCAGGAATGGTTTGCTTTGTTGATGGAGTACCTTCTAAAAAAGATTATCGTAAATTTAAAATCAAAACAGTTGAAGGACCAGATGATTACGGTAGTATGAAAGAAGTTATTTATCGTCGATATTATCGAGTACTTGTAGAAGGATTAAAAAAACCAGACTTGATTATTGTTGATGGTGGTAAAGGACAGATTAAAGTTGCAAAAGAAGTCATTGATAGCTTAAATATTGGTATTAAAGTATGTGGGCTAGCCAAAGATGATCATCATTCAACTGCTGTTTTAATTGATAGTGACTTTAATGAAATTAGTATTGATAAAAAAAGTGAACTCTTCTTTTTACTAACACGTATGCAAGATGAAGTCCATCGCTATGCGATTTCATTTCATAAAAATGTTCGTTCTAAATCTTTATTTCAGTCTATTTTAGATGATGTTGAAGGTATTGGACCAAAACGTAAAAAAGAATTATTAAAACATTTTGGTTCTGTTAAAAAATTAAAAGAAGCGACGCTTGAACAATTAGAAGAAGTCTTACCTAAAGAAGTGGCAAAAAATTTATTTACTGTTTTACAAAACACCAAATAATATAATTTTCATATACTACTATTAAGGAAGTGGACTATGAATATTATATTAACCCCAAGAGAAAAAGAAATATTTCATTTATTAGTCAAGAATTATTCTACAAAAGATATTGCTAGAAAGTTAAATATTAGTGAAAAAACAGTGAGAAATCATATATCAAATGTAATTCAAAAATTAGGTGTAAAATCGCGTATACAAGCAGTATTTGAATTGATTAGGTTAAAGGAATTACAGCTTTAGCTAATTCCTTTATTTTTTTTCTATAATTCTATATAATAGGGATGGTGATGAAGATGAAATTAAAAAGCTGGCATCTTTATGTTCTAGCAACCTTATGTTTTCTATTTGCTTTTACATCATTAAATATGAAATATGATCGTTTTTATCGAGTAAATGGTATAGATAATGATAATCGATCTTTAATAGAAAAGTATTTAGATAAAGAAGAACAGGATTATTTAATTGATCATGGAATATCAGTAGATGAGTTTATTGATTATATTACATATGATCAATTTCATTTACAATATTATCAATATTATAATGAGTTAAAAGAAGCTAAAAAATATGATTCATTAGAAAATTTAATTAATGATGTCAATAGTGTTGTTGATCGTCTTACAGTAGAATTTGGAACGCAAACAGATACATATTTTAAAACACTAATTAAAAATGATTTATTTTATGCTTATCAAAAAAGTACGTATTTTGATTTTGATAATGTGCGTTATTATCAATTGTTAAGGACACTTTATAGTGATGATGATTATAGTTATATTATACTTACAAATAATTATGTAAATACTTTGGAAAATGAAAAAGATGATACATATAAGCTCTTTAAAGAAATGGTAAGTACGTATGATGCACAAGGTCTTTATATTTTGATGAATACAGAATTAAAAGCGAATGCTTCTCGACTATATAAAATAGATACAATGTCTCAAGTAATTGATGATACAACTTTTATTGGTGGTTATGAATCTAAACATATGACAATGATTGAAAATATTTCAAGATTATCTTATTCCATGTATTTAAATGAAGAAGCTTATAATGCTTTAAAACAAATGTATGATGATTTATATAAAAATACTAAAAAAAGATTTTTAGTGACAAGTGCTTATAAAAGCTATGATGTTTTAAATTTAGAAGAAAATACGTCACAAGCTGGATATAGTGAATTTCAATTAGGAACATCTGTTTCTTTAAAAGTAAATGGGATAAAAGATGTTGAATTTGTTTCAACAGATGTTTATCAATGGCTTTTAGAACATAGTTATGAATATGGATATGTTTTAAGGTATCCAAGTGATAAAGTAACAATTACACAAAAAGAAAGTTGTAATATTTTTAGATATGTTGGCAAAGAAAATGCGCAAAAGATGCATAATCAAAATTTATGCTTAGAAGAATTAAATAATCAATAATTATTAGATCGTTATTCTAATTTAAGGAGATACTTATGAATAAAAAGGGTTGGTATTTGTACTAATATTAGGTTTTTTATTAGTAATAATATGGCTAGGTAAATGGATAGGTTTACAAAGTCAAATGGATTTTATTGATCTAGCATTAGGACTAATGACGGGAATAGGACTTATTGTTGCTGCAAGTATTAAAATCAAAAGAGAAAGATAAATTTTTATTGACAAGTGTATTTTAATAAATATAATGAACATGAATTGAATAAACAACGGTAGGTGAGGTTACCGCAGGGATTTGGATATCCTAAGATTACTGCCGCAAAATTGTGGAGACACAATGCGCTGGTTAGCAGATAAAGTCGCAAAGGCTTTGTTTAATGTAATTGATATGCCCTGTGATACTAAAGCTTGAACGGATGAAATGAAGAATAGAACATCGCTCAAGCAGCGATGTTTTTTTTTGTGAGGTGAGTTATATGGACGAGGGTTGTCAAAGGCAAATTCAAAGAAGGAGGAAATATAAAAATGAAAAAAGAATTAATGCTAGAATTATTAAATACAAAACAATACAAACAATTACATACTTTATTAATAGAAAACAATGCTGTCGATATAGCTTATCTTTTACAACAAATAGAAATTGATGATTGTGCTATTGCTTTTCGTTTACTTTCTAAAAAGAAAGCAGCACAAGTATTTTCAAATATGGATATTAAAACGCAAAGTCAACTTGTAGAATTGTTTAGTGAAAAAGAGTTAGAATCATTGATTGAAAATCAATATATGGATGATCTTGTAGATTTAATCGAAGAATTACCTGCAAATTTAGTAACAAGACTTTTAAAACATGTTGATGAAAATCAAAGACAAGTCATCAATCAACTTTTGAGTTATCCTAAAGATAGTGCTGGAACAATTATGATTACTGAATTTCTTTCTTTAAAGAAAGAAACTCAACTTGAAGATGCTTTAAATTATATTAAACAAAATGGAAATCATTGTAAAAGCATTTATACAAGTTATGTTTGTCAAGATAAAAAATTAATAGGAATTGTTTCGACGAAAGATATTTTATTAAATGATGAAAATAAAAGTATTGATGAAATTATGAAAGAAGATTTTCAATATGTTTATACTCATACAGATCAAGAAGAAGTTGTTAATATTTTTAGAAAATATGATTTAGTTGTTTTACCTGTTTTAGATGATGAAAAAATGCTTGTAGGAATTGTAACAGTTGATGATGTCATGGATGTTATGGTCGATGAAACAAGTGAAGATATTTCTAAAATGGCTGCTGTAGAACCACATGATAAAAGTTATTTTGAAACATCTGTTTTTGAACATGCTAAACATCGTATTATTTGGTTACTTGTATTGATGTTTTCTGCAACGCTTACAGGAAGTATTATTACAAGATATGAAAATGCTTTTCAAGCAGTTCCTTTATTAGTCTCATTTATTCCTATGTTAATGGATACGGGAGGAAATTGTGGCTCTCAAAGTTCTACTTTAATTATTAGAGGGATTGCTTTAAATGAAATTCGTTTTAAAAAAATTTTTAAAGTGATGTTTAAAGAATTTAGAATTGCATTAGTAGTAGGGGTGATTTTAGCAATTGCGAATGGACTTAGAATTTATGTGATGTATCAAGACCTTAATATTGCTTTTGTGATTGCTTTATCTTTAATTGTAACAGTTATTTTATCTAAATTAATTGGTTGTATTCTTCCTTTAGTTGCCAATCAAATTGGTTTAGATCCAGCAATTATGGCTTCACCACTTATTACAACAATTGTAGATACATGTTCTATTCTTGTTTATTTCAATATTGCTGTACACATTTTTAACTTATAAATTTTGTGCTACAATATAGAAAAATAAATGGGGGAATGAAAAAATGGAAATAAAAACAATTGCTGTTTTAGGTGCTGGAGCAGTAGGTTCATATATTATTTGGGGACTAGATAAAAAAGTAAAATTAGGTGTTATTGGCGAAGGGGAACGTGCTAAACGTCTACAAAAGGGATGTTTGATCAATGATCAAATGTATTATCCTGAAGTATGGTCACCGACAGAAGCACATGGAGTGGATTTATTGATTGTTTCTTTAAAATATGGTGCTTTAAAAGATGCCTTAAAATCTATTCAAACGATCGTTGATGATCATACAATTGTCATGTCTTTAATGAATGGCGTAGATAGTGAAGAAATCATTGGAGAAGCCATTGGAAAAGAACATCTTATGCCATCTTTAATTAAGATTGCTTCACGTAAAGAAAATGGTTATCGTTTTGATCCTGAAACAACTATTGCAACGGTGTACAAAGGGAACATAATAAAAAACTTAATAATGGACTGCCAATCTTACACAAAGTACCGCCCAAACGAGACTACGGGCGGTATTTTTGTATCATGGCGGAGAAAGGAGGAACTTCCCACGGGGGCTTGACTGAAAAGTCGAGCCCCTTTTTTCATGCCCAAAAACAGGAGGTAAATGCTTATGGCAGATGATAAAACCACAAAAACGCCGGAACAGCCGGTAACGGATAGCGGGCCGGGCAAGGAAACACCGCCTACTCCCCCAAAAGAGCCGGAGAAAGTTTCCGTTTCCCCGGAGCCGGAAAAAAAGACGGAACCAGAGGTAAAGAACCCACAGGTTTCTGTCTATAACTTCGCTGAAATTATGAAGGAAAAGAAAGCCGAGGAACGGGCGGCAGCTCCCGGCGGGGAAAAGCCTGACCCGGCAAAAGCGGAGAAACCGGAAAAGCAGCCGGAGGCTCCGAAGAAAGCGGAGGAAAAACCCAAAGAGCCGGAACAGCCGAAGCGCCGGGGCCGTCCCCCGAAAGCAGATAAGGACAAGGACGCAGCCTCGAAGTCCAAAACTCCCGCACAGAAACCGGAAAAGGCGGTCAAAAAGGAACCGGAGAAAAAAACGGCTCCAACGGTGCAGACCGCTCCCACTCCGAAGGAACCCGAAAAGCCGAAGGATGCACCACGCCGGGGCAAGGAGCAAATCGTCTATATCAAGCTGAACGAGCTCTACGCCTTCAAAAACCATCCCTTTGAAGTCCGGGATGATGAAGAAATGCGGGCTATGGTGTCCAGCGTCAAGGACAAGGGCGTGACTCAGCCCGCTATCGTCCGTCCCCGTGAGGATGGCGGCTATGAGATCGTGTCCGGCCACCGCCGCCAGAAAGCCAGCGAGCTTGCCGGGTATGCGGATATGCCCTGTATCGTCCGAAACCTGACAGACGATGAAGCCATCACACAGATGGTCGAGGACAATCTGAACCAGCGTGAAGAAATCCTCCCCAGTGAGCGGGCCAAAGCCTTGAAAATGCAGCTTGAGGCTATCAAGCACCAGGGCTCCCGCACTTCGGGCCAGATTGACCCGAAGGACGCAGGCAAACGCTCCAACGAGATCGTGGCCGAGCGCAATAAGATGGCGGTCAAGCAGGTGCAGCGGTATATCCGTCTCAATGAGCTGGTTCCCGACCTGATGAAGCTGATGGATGAAAAAAAGCTGGGTTTTACTACGGCGGTGGAGCTTTCCTATATCGGCAAGAAGAACCAGAACTATATCGCCGTCGCCATTGACAGCCAGCAGTCCTCGCCTTCACAGGCGCAGGCAAAGCGTATGCGTGAGCTGGACGAAAAGAAGCTGCTCAACGGGGATGTGATCGACGGCATTATGATGGAGGACAAAAAGGAGGTAGACAAAGTGATTTTGACAGGTGCGGAACTGAGCAAGTATTTCGGCAAGGAAACTACGCCGCGGGAAATGAAGGACCAGATCATCAAGCTGCTGGACGACTGGAAGGGTCAGCAGAAGGAACACGAAAAGCCGGAGAAGAAAACCGAACAGGAAAAGTAAGCCCAAACTTCGGGTCAGCATGGCCCGAGGATTGCGGGGCTCTGCCCCGCGCCCCGAAGCTCTGGAGATATAAATTATTCCCCGTCGCCAGTTATTCCGTAGCATAGCCGGGAAAATCAGTCAAGGGCAGCGCCGCCGCAGGCGGTGCCAGAGGCACCCTTGACGGATTTCTCCCGGTTATGCTTTTTCCGGGTCAAGCGACGGGGATATAAATTCTCCAGAGCCGTTCCCCTTCCCGGGGGAAGGGGCGGAGGGGTTGGGCGATACCTTGCTTTTCCCTAAACCAAAACAGAAATGGAGGCTCAACCAATGAAACGACCTTTAGCGTACCTGACCGCCGCATGGAGCGGCGAGCCGGATGTTGATATGGAGCTGGCGGCCCACTACTGCCGCCTTGCTTATGAGGCGGGCTTTTCCCCAATCTGCCCGCTCTTGTATCTGCCGCTGTTTTTGAATGACAGCGTTCCCGAGGAACACAAGGCCGGGATTGATATGCGGCGGGATATGCTGCGGCGCTCCCATACCCTGATCGTCTGCGGCAGCGTTGTGGACGAGGATGTAAAAAACGATATTGCGGTTGCCGGGCGGCTGGGCATTGCGGCGACCACACTGGAAGGGGTGCTTGCCGTGAAGGGACACGGCACCCCGGGCCATGCCGGACATTAAGCTGGGAAGCCTTTTCGACGGGATCGGCGTGTTCCCTCTGGCTGCTTCCCGGTGCGGTATCCGTCCGGTATGGGCCAGTGAGATTGAAAAAGCGCCCATCTCCATAACCAAAAGGCACTTTCCCGACATGGTGCATTTGGGGGATATTACGAAGGTGGACGGCGGGAAAATCCCACCTGTCCATATAATTACCTTCGGTTCCCCCTGTCAGAACCTTTCTCTGATCGGCAACCGCTCCGGCCTTGCCGGGGCAAAATCAAGCCTGTTCTATCAGGCGTTTCGTATCATACAGGAAATGAGGGATGCTACTGATAACCTATATCCAGCTATCGCTGTTTGGGAAAACGTCATGGGAGCGTTTTCTACAAATGACCGGATGGACTTTAGAGCCGTCCTATCCGCCTTCTCGGACACCGAAGTTCCAATGCCTCCTTCGGGAAGATGGGGAAACGCCGGAATGGTGCGAGGGGGAACGCCTGATGTGTGCTGGCGGCTCATGGACGCCCAGTATTGGGCAGGCTCCCGAAGGCTGGCACGAAGGCAGCGGATTTTCGTCGTGGCGGATTTTGGAGGCAGACGTGCCGCAGACATACTATTTAAGCCCCGTCCAATGCTCCCACTTCCTCCGCCTTGCGGAGAGGGCGGGCGGGCCGCCGCCGAAGGAGATCGAACAGCTTCTTTTGAAACAGGGTGGCAGATACCAGTCATCCACCCCTTTCAGTGCTTCCGTATGCGGGGAGCGGCAAAAAGGCAGGAAGAAACGGCCTTCCGAAACAGCTTCGGATTACCAACTGACCCTTTTCCCACTCTTTTAGCCAGTGATGTAACGCCCTTTGCCTTCTGGTATGAGGGCGACCCGGAGGGCGGCTGTATCCGTTTTCTGACGGAAACGGAAAGCGAACGGCTGATGGGGCTGCCGGAGGGCTGGACAAAGTACGGGGCGGACGGCGTGGAGATCCGGCCTCTGCAACGTTACAAGGCGCTGGGAAATGCGATTGCCCTCCCTTGCGCCGATTACATTATGGCCGGGATTTATGAGGTGCTGGCTGACCGGGCCGGAAAGGAGGAATGAGCCCATGTTTGAAGCCTATATAACCAATACAGCCCTATACCCCTTAATGGGGATTGAGGTAGGGACAACGGTACATTTCCCCATGACGACACAGGAGTTGCAGGCCGCCCTTGCCAAAATCGGGATAGACGGGAAACGGTACAGCGAAGTGTTCTTTACCAGCTTTGACAGTGATGTGCTGGGGCTCTACGATTATCTCTACGAATGTGAGAACATCGACGAGCTGAACGAGCTGGGCCACGCCCTGCTGGAAGTACGGGATAAGGGCGGACTGGAAACCTTTGAAGCCGCTCTTGTCTTAGGAAACCACACAAGGAGCGTGAAGGATTTGATAAACCTGACGCAGAACCTTGACCTTTACCGCTTTTACCCGGATATTTCCGATGATGAAGGGCTGGGCCATCTTTACGCCGACGAGCTGGGGACCATCGACATACCGGAGCACATTCAGAACTACTTCGATTATGAAGCATACGGGCGGGATGTGCGTATCAACGAGGGCGGCGTATTCGCTCCCGGTGGGTATGTGTCGGCAGTCCCGGAGGGCTTCAAGGAGTATTACCACGGGCCGCAGGACATTCCGCCGGAACACCGGATATTTGCCTATCCTGAAAAGGCCGAGCCTGTCCACTCCATTCTCGCTGCACTCAAACGGTTTCAAGAAGCCCCGCCCGCTCCGAAAAAGGACAAGGCGGGGCCTTCCCATGAAGAACGGTAAGACTTCGGGCCAGCATGGCCCGAAGCATGAAGGAGGTGCATACCATCAACTATTACCCTATCAATGAAGGGGCCGCCCGCCGGGCAAAAGAAATGAACAGCTTTTCCGACTACAAGGAAGGGAGCGCAACGGCGGAATACCGGGCAATGGTAGACAAGGCCGCCGCCATAGCGGAACAGCAGAAATCCCGGGTGGACCCCATGTACCATGAGAAGATCGACCATCTGTTAGACACCTACGCCCGCAAGCTGGCCGAAAACATGAACCAGAGCTTTGCCATTGACGCAAGGGTTCCCTCTGTGATGATCGCCGGACCTGCCAATTTCCCGGTAGGAAAGAAGGAAAAACAGAACCGGGCCAGGGATAGCAACATGGAGGAATGGCGGTATATTCAAGGGCTGCTGGATAAGATACGCAGCACCGGTATGGGCGGGATCAGCGCCGATGACCCGGCAGCGATTGAAAAGCTCCAGAAGAAGCTGGACGGGCTGGAACGCTCCCAGCTCATTATGAAGGAGGTCAACGCCTATTACCGCAAGCATGGCAAGCTGGATGGCTGTGCGCTGCTGTCGCCAGACCAGATCGAAAAGCTGAAAGCAAGCATGGCGTCAAGCTGGCGGAGCGACCCGAGGCCCTTTGAAAGCTACCAGCTTACTAACAACAATGCGGAGATCCGCCGGGTAAAGGCCCGTATCGAACAGCTTTCCAAACAGGCACAGCGGGAGTTTTCCGGCTGGGAGTTCGATGGGGGCCGTGTGGAGATGAACCGGGAGGACAACCGCTTGCAGGTATTCTTTGATGGAAAGCCTGACGCGGACACCCGGGCCGAGCTGAAAAGCAGCGGCTTTCGCTGGGCTCCCAGCGTGGGCGCATGGCAGAGGCAGCTCACGGACAACGCCATCCGGGCGGCTGACCGACTGGAATGTATCAAGCCACTGTCCGGCGAAAAGCCCTCCCAGCTTCAAAAGAAGCCCTCTATCTTGCAGACCATGCGGGAACAGGGCGAAAAAGTCCAGACGGAGCCGGAAAAGAAAGCTTCGTCCGGCAGGGATGCCGAGCGGTAAGCCTCGGGCCACATTGACCCGAGGTTTTCTGTTCCCCGAGATTGTACGGGGGCCTCCCGGATAGCGGGAACCCCGACGGAAAGGAGGTTTTATGCAGGAAGAAGTAAACCAAAAAACGGTTGCCCTTTCGATCAGGGCAACGAAGCTCACGGGAAAAGTGCTGGCTACCGCTCTTGGGAAGGTAGCGCGGGCGCTGCAAAAGCACCACCGGAAGGCGCTGACCCCGCAGGGACGCCAGAGTGTAAAAAAGCTGATGAACCACTATGGCGGCAAAAGCGCCATGCCCTATGTGGGAGCCCCAAAGGATTTTGACCGGATCGCAAAGGAGTTCCATGTGGACTACGCTTTCCATAAAGTGAGCCACGGTCATTACCTGCTGTTTTTCAAGGCTAATCAGGCGGACGCTATCACGGCGGCCTTCCAGAAGTACAGCGCAAAGGTGCTGAACAAAGAGCAGGACAAGGCTTCCATCCTCGGCCAGCTTCGGAAATTCACGGAGCAGATCAGGACACAGGCAAAGGAAAAGCAGCAGACCAGAGAGGCGGTGAAGGACGGACGTTGAGTGACAAGATCAGAAAATATGTGCTCCCAAACCTGCCGTACCTCTTTGTGTTCTGGTTCTTCTCCAAAATCGGGACGGCCTACCGGATCGCCCCCGGCACAGACTTCGGGACAAAGCTCATGGGGATGCTCGATACCTTCCCCAAAGCCTTTGAAACCTACTGGTCGGGGCTGGGCGGTATTGACCTGCTGGTGGGCCTTGCCGGTGCGGCTGGGGTGTATCTGCTGATACAGTCAAAGATCAGGCAGGCGAAAAAATTCCGGCGGGATGCGGAATACGGCACCGCCCGCTTTGGAACAAAGGAGGATATAAAGCCGTTTGTTGACCCTAAATTTCAGAACAATGTCATTCTGACCGGGACGGAGTTCCTTACCATGAACACCCGTCCGAAGATACCCGCCAATGCCCGGAACCTGAACGCCTGCGTTATCGGCTCGTCCGGTTCGGGCAAGACAAGGTTCTGGCTGACCCCGCAGCTCCTTCAAGCCCATTCCTCGTATGTGGTGGTAGACCCGAAGGGCGGCACCCTCGACCAGTGCGGGCGGTTTCTGCAACGGGAGAAATACAGGGTGCGGGTGTTCAACAGTATCGACTTTTCAAAATCCATGCACTACAATCCGCTGGCCTATATCAAGACAGAAAGCGATGTTTTGAAATTTGTTACCGCCCTGATCGCCAACACCAAAGGCGACGGCAAGGAGGGCGACGAGTTCTGGACCAAAGCCGAAACCCTTTTGTACTGCGCCCTTGTGGCTTACATCGTGTTTGAGGGGCCGGAGGAAGAACGCAACATGAATACGCTGGTGGAAATGATAAACAGCATGGAAGTCCGGGAGGATGACGAAACCTTCAAAAACGCGGTGGACTATATGTTTGACGGGTTGGAACGTCGCAGCCCCCAGCACTTCGCCGTGAGGCAGTATAAGAAATACAAGCTCGCCAGCGGCAAGACAGCCAAAAGCATTTTGATTTCCTGCGGTGCAAGACTGGCTTCCTTTGACATTCCACAGCTCCGGGAGATCATGTCCTATGACGAGCTGGAGCTTGATAAGCTGGGGGACGAAAAATCGGCGCTGTTCTTTCTTATCAGCGACACGGACACCACCTACAACTTTTTGGTTGCCCTCGCTTTTTCGCAGATGTTCAACCTTCTGTGTGAACGGGCTGATAACACCTATGGCGGGCGTCTGCCCTACCATGTGCGGGTGCTATGGGACGAGGCTGCCAACACCGGGCAGGTGCCGGGGCTGGAAAAGATCGTGGCTGTCATCCGCTCCCGTGAGATCAGCCTGACGCTCTTTTATCAGGCTATGAGCCAGTGCAAGGCATTGTACAAAGACCATTCCGAAACCATCATGGGAAACATGGACAGCATCGTGTTCCTCGGAGGCCGGGAGGCTTCCACCCTAAAGGATATTTCGGAAAACTGGCTGGGCAAGGCCACCATCTCCATGCAGACCGAGGGCCGAAGCCGTGGACAGTCTGAAAGTTACAGCCAGAATATGCAGCGGCTTGGCCGGGAGCTGATGACCACCAGCGAGATCACCACCATGCCCGGGGATAAATGTATCTTGCAGCTTCGGGGGCTCCCGCCCTTCCTGTCCCCGAAGTATGACTTGAAAAAGCACCCGAATTACAAGTACACAGCCGAATTTGATAAAAAGAAAAACGCCTTCCGCTTGGAAAGCCTGTTCCGCCACCGGCCATTGAGACTAAAGCCGGAGGACGAATACACGGTGTACGAAGTGGACGGCTCCGACACGGACGAAGAAGCTGACCTGTTGAATTTCGATGATCTGGACAGCGACGAGTTTGTGTAACTTCGGGCCATGATGACCCGAAGCGCCGCCGATGTGGGCGGCTTTTTTTGTACCCAAAACCATCAAACAAAATGGAGGAACGTATATGGAATTTTTCAATCAGGCAATCGACATTCTTAAAATTCTGGTCATGGCTCTTGGCGCCGGTCTGGCGGTGTGGGGCGTCATCAACCTTCTGGAAGGTTACGGGTCGGACAACCCTGCGGCAAAATCACAGGGCATTAAGCAGCTCATGGCGGGCGGCGGTGTCGTTCTGATCGGCCTTCAGCTTATCCCTCTGCTGTCCGGCCTGTTCAGCTAAGTGTCACCCGTTGTCCCTTTTCCAGAAAAGGAGCTGATGTATGGACTTTATCATCGACGCAATCGTTGAATGGCTGAAAGGTCTGCTCGTCGATGGTATCATGGGAAATCTGGATGGCCTTTTCGATAACGTCAATCAGAGCGTTGGCGAAATCGCCACACAGGTAGGCACGACCCCGGCGGACTGGAACGCCGGGGTCTTTTCCATGATACGACAGATCTCCGAAACTGCCATTCTGCCAATCGCCGGGGTCATCCTCACTTTTGTTATGACCTATGAACTGATACAGATGCTCATAGAACGCAACAACCTACATGAAGTTGACACATGGATGTTTTTTAAGTGGGTGTTCAAAACCTTTGTGGCTGTGATGATCCTGACGAATACCTTCAATATCGTGCTGGCGGTCTTTGATGTGAGCCAGCATGTGATACAGCAGTCAGCGGGCATTATCCAGAACGGGACAGAGATCACGCCGGATGTGCTGGACAGTCTGCGGACAGAGCTTGAGGCGATGGAGTTAGGCCCTCTGTTCGGACTCTGGCTCCAGTCCTTCCTGATCCAGCTTACCATGATTGCCTTAAACATCGTGATTTTCGTCATCGTATATGGCCGTATGATTGAAATTTATTTACTCACAAGTTTAGCGCCTATCCCGTTTGCCACAGTCCCCAACAGGGAAACCGGACACATGGGGCAGAACTATTTCCGCTCCCTCTTTGCGGTGGGCTTTCAAGGTCTATTGATCTTAGTCTGTGTCGCCATCTATGCGGTGCTGATCCAGAGTATCGCCACCGACGGCGACCCCATCGGGGCGATCTGGGGATGCGTGGGATATACGGTGCTGCTGTGTTTTACCTTATTCAAAACAGGCAGTCTTGCAAAATCCATCTTCGGCTGCCATTAAGAGACTTCGGGCCATGCTGACCCGAAGCGGAAAGGAGGCGGTATGCCTCGGCGTTACAAACAGGGTGCGGACGGACAGCCGCACCCGGCTTTCTATGGAAAGCTCCCCGAAGAATTTTCTAAAGCAGACACCATGCGCTTTATGGTGGAAACCGATCTGAAACTGTCCGGGTGCGTATCGGCGGACATGCTGGCGGCACTCCGGGCGGAAGGCTATGACTACAAGGACGGGAACCTTGTTCCCGCCGGAAAGGAGGAAACCATGCAGGAAAAGGTTGCAAACACCACCCCGGCCGCACCGTTGAAGCTGGATGTAAGCGTGCGGGTCATCGAACCTGTGAAAAATCTGATGGGCTTTGCCAGCGTGAAATTCAATGACTGCTTTGTGGTGGAAAATCTGAAAATCGTACAGGGCAGCAAGGGCCTCTTTCTTGGGATGCCCAGCCAGCCGGACGGCAAAGGCGGCTATCGGGATATGGCCTACCCTGTCACAAAGGAGTTCCGGGAACAGCTCAATACTGCTGTTCTGCAAGCCTATGAGGCAAAGCTGGAACAGATGGCGGAGCGCGGCTCTGTGGGGCGTGTGTCCATCAGCGACCAGCTCAAAGCCGGAAAAGCGGCTGCCGAACAGGCAAAGGCAGAGCGGCCTCCGAAGGAAAAGCCCAGCCGCAGTGCAGAGCGTTGACCTCGGGCCATGCTGGCACGAAGCAGAAAGGAGGCGGGAACCATGCCACGCAAACGGACGGGCTATGACGCGGCCTGCTATTACGACGGAAAACTGCTGGGCCGCTGTACCAAAGCGGACAGCGACGCCTATACCCTGTTGATGAACGCCTGCGGTGGGGAGGCCGCCCGTGTCCTGCGGGAATACGCCTACTTTTCCCCGGAACTGAAAGCCATCTTGGAAAAGGCGGCGCTCATGCAGGCGGACCGGAGCCGGACGGGCGGAATGTTCCATGCGCCGAAAAGCTCCCCGTGGGGCGAGGTGCAGAATTGTGAAACCCTCTGTCCGGGGGTGTTTCTGGTATCTACCGCCAGCCACGGCGGAACGATGGTGGCAAACGAGGTAGCCGCCGTTCTCTCCCCAGCGGCCAAAAAATGCGGCTTCAAGGACAAGGGCTATATCTGCTATGAGGAGGACGCACAGGAAAGCGTAGTGCTCCGGGAGCTGCTGGACAAAAAGCTGTGGAAAATCCCTGACCGCATTAAGGACAAAGGACAGTTTGAAGAAAAACTCAATCAGTCCATCCGGCAGTATCACCCCGAATACTGGCGGGCAAGGCAGAGCGGACGAGAGGCCGCCGAAGCTGCCCGCAGCACAGCCCCGGCCAAAGAGGCCGCAAGATAACCTCGGGTCATGCTGGCCCGAAGCAATAAAGGAGGTGTACCAAAATGGCCTATGTGCCAGTACCAAAAGACCTTTCCAAAATCAAGACAAAGCTGGCCTTCAACCTAACGAAGCGCCAGCTTGTTTGTTTTTCCAGCGCGGCGGCGGTGGGCCTCCCGGCCTACCTGTTTTCCCGTGGCAGTATCGGGAACAGCGCCGCCATGTTCCTGATGATCGGCCTCATGCTCCCGTTCTTCTTTCTGGCTATGTATGAGCGGGACGGTCTGCCGCTGGAAAAAGTGCTGAAAAACATCATCCGCACCCGGTTCCTCTATCCCCGTGTGCGGCCTTACAAAACCGAAAACTTCTATGCGCTGCTTAGCGCCAGAAAGGAGGCGCAGCCGATTGCGAAACAGCAGAAGGGCCGGAAAGCCCGCAGGCAGAAAACCTGAAAAGCAGGGCCTTACCGGCCTGTTCACGAAAGGAAAGAACATTCCCACCACCGCCCAGCAGACCCTCCCTTACCGGGAAATGTACCGGGACGGGGTGTGCCGGTTAGCGGACCGCTATTACACCAAAACCATTGAATACGAGGACATCAACTACCAGCTCGCACAGTCCGAAGATCAGGCAGCCATCTTTGACGGGTGGAGCGCCTGCCTCAACTACTTTGACAGCAGCCTTCCGTTCCAGCTTTCCTTCCTCAACCACCGGAGCCGCCCGGGCAGCCGGTACAGCGTGAACATCCCCATGCAGGACGATGATTACAACAGCGTCCGGTGTGAGTATGTGGAAATGCTGGAAAACCAGATCGCCAAAAGCAACAACGGCATTGTCCGCACAAAGCTCCTGACCTTCGGCGTGAATGTGGACGACCTTCCCACCGCCAGGGCAAGGCTGGAACGTGTAGAGGCGGACATTTGCGGGAACTTCAAAAAGCTGGGCGTCAAGTGCCGCTCCCTTTCGGGGCTGGAACGGCTGGAGCTTCTTCACGGGCAGCTCCACCCCGGCAGCGGCTCCCCCTTCCGGTTTTCATGGGATATGATCCCCAAAACCGGGCTTTCCACCAAAGACTTTATCGCCCCGGACAGTTTCGATTTTCGTTTCAGCCGTCTGTTCCGGGTGGGGACGACTTGGGGCGCTGCCTCCTACTTGCAGATTTTGGCCTCAGAGCTCTCGGACAAGCTGCTGGCGGAGCTTTTGGAAATGGATGCGGAAATGACCATCACTCTCCATATCCAAACCGTCGATCAGGCCGCTGCCGTAAAATCCATCAAGGCCAAAGTCTCCGACATTGACAAGATGAAGGTGGAGGAACAGAAGAAAGCCGCCCGGGCCGGGTATGACATGGACATACTCCCGCCCGACCTTGTGACGTACAGCAACGACGCAAAGACTCTCTTGGAAGATTTGCAGAGCCGGAACGAGCGAATGTTCCTGCTGACCTTACTTGTAGTGAACATGGCCCCGACCCGCCGGGAGCTGGACAACGACCTGTTCACGGTATCTGGTATCGTTCAGAAATACAACTGCACCTTGAAGCGGCTGGACTTCCAGCAGGAGGATGGTTTTCTTTCCAGCCTTCCGCTGGGCCATAACGGCATTGAGATCAAGCGCGGCATGACGACCAGCTCCACGGCCATTTTCGTTCCCTTTATGACGCAGGAGCTCCGCATGGATGGCGAAGCCGTCTATTACGGGCTCAACGCACTTTCCCATAACGTCATCATGGCAAACCGGAAAAAGCTCAAAAACCCCAACGGCCTGTTCCTCGGCGTGCCGGGCTCCGGCAAATCCTTTGCCGCAAAGCGGGAGCTTGTGAACGTGTTCCTTGCCACCCGTGACCGGATCATTGTGGTGGACCCGATGGGCGAATACTCGCCCCTTATCAAGCGGCTGGGCGGACAGGTCATCGAGATCGCCCCGGACAGCCCCCACCACATCAATCCGATGGACATTGACCTGAGCTTTGACGAGGAAAACCCGATGGCGCTGAAAGCCGACTTTATCCTGTCGCTGATGGAGCTGATTGTTGGCGGCAAGGATGGCTTGCAGCCGGTGGAGCGGACCGTCATTGACCGCTGTGTACGCCAGATGTACCGGGAACATTTGCAGGACCCGGAAACAAGCAAAATGCCGACCCTCCAAACCCTGTATGACCTGCTCTGTTCCCAGCCGGAGGGCGAGGCGGTACGGCTGGCAACTGCCCTTGAAATCTATGTGTCGGGTTCCCTTAACGTGTTCAACCATGAAACCAATGTGGACTTAAACCGCCGTCTGGTATGTCTTGACTTAAAAAAGCTGGGGGCCGGGCTTCGGACGATTGCCATGCTCATTATGCAGGACTTGGTAAACTCGCAGGTGTCCATGAATTTCCTCCGCGGTATCGCTACATGGTGCTACTTCGACGAGTTTCATGTGCTGCTCCGTGACCGTCTGACGGCAAGCTACTGTGTGGCGATCTGGAAAATGCTCCGTAAGAAGGGCTGCGTACCCAGCGCCTTAACGCAGAACGTGAAGGATTTTCTGGCAAGCCCGGAGATCGAGAACATCTTTGAAAACTCGGACTTCCTTGTGCTGCTCTCGCAGGCACAGGGCGACCGGCAGATTTTAGCCAAACAGCTTGGGATCAGCCCCCACCAGCTTTCCTATGTGACCCATACCAATTCCGGCGAAGGGCTGCTGTTCTTCGGGAATACCACCATCCCGTTTGTTGACCGCTTCCCGCAGAATACCGAGCTGTACGCCATTATGACCACCCGCCCGGAGGACAAAAAACAGGAAATGAACCGGGCATAACGCACTTCGGGCCATGATGGCCCGAGGTTTGGAAAGGAGGGATACATCATCGGAAAGAAACCGGATAAACGGAATTTTCAGAGGACGGGGCCGACGGAGGATACCGGGGGCAATCGCCCCGGACCGGCTGAACGGGAAGGGCCTTCCCCCGCACCGTCCCGACGCCTGCGGTTTGAGGACGAGGATACCGGACCGGACAGCCCTTCGGGCCATGATGGCCCGAAGTCCAAAAGCGGCAAGTTTCAAGAGGACAGCCGGAAAAGCCGTCCCTCTGACCGCATGAGGCAGGAGGATGAAGCGGGCGGGCCGCAGGATACCGGCAAGGCACAGGAGCCGGAGGGCTCTGCCGAGAAGGCCGGGAGCAAAAAGGATAAGTACCAGAAAGCACAGGCAAAAGCGGAACACGCCGGGGAAAAGCTGGGAAAGGCTCGGGAGAAACTGGACAAGACCGAGGCAAAACGGGCAGCGAAGAAACCGCCGGGGCTTGCGAAGAAAGCTGTCCGGGGAGCCCGCACCGAAGCGTGGTTTTATCTCCACAACAAAATTCACGAAGTTGAGCATGAAAATGTGGGTGTGGAAGGAGCCCATAAGTCGGAACTTGTGGCCGAGGCCGGAGCCCGGAAACTGACTCGGTATGCCAAACGGAGATACCGGGAGCACCCGGCCCGGAAGGTGGCAAAGTGGGAACGGAAGGACATAAAAGCCCGGGCCAATGTGGATTTTCAAAAGATGGCCTCCGATCACCCGGAGCTTGCCAGCAATCCGCTTTCCCGTGTGCAGCAGAAATGGAAACTGAAACGCCGGTATTCCAAAGAAGCAAATGCGGCTGCAAAACAGGGCGCAAAGGCCGCAAAGAAAACCGCTGCCGCTTCGGGAACTGCGACCCGGCGGGCGGCGCAGTTTGTGACCCGCCATCCCGTGGCGGTGCTGGTCCTGCTCCTGCTGTTGCTGCTCTGTTTTCTTGTGTCGGCGGTAAGCTCCATCTTCCCCACGCTTGGCAGCGGCCTTGCCAATGCGTTATCCGGCACCTCCTACGCCTCGGAGGATACGGACCTGCTGGGCGTAGACGAGGACTACACGGCACTGGAAAACGAGCTGGCGCAGACGGTAGCGAACATTGAAAGCACCCATCCCGGCTATGACGAGTACCGCTATTCCGTGGACGAGATCGGCCATAACCCCTATGAGCTGGCGTCCTATCTCTCGGCAAAGTACCATGTGTATTTCCGGGAACAGGTGCAGGACGAACTGCGAGAAATCTTCGAGGCACAGTATGAGCTGACCTTGACAGAGGAAGTCGAGATACGCTACCGTACCGAAACCAGCACCGACCCGGAGACCGGGGAAACCACCACCGAGGAAGTCCCCTATGAGTATTACATCTTAAATGTGACCCTAACAAACAAAACGCTGCCTGCCGTGATCCTGCCGAGGCTTAACGAACAGCAGCGGGAAATCTACACCGTCATGCAGCAGCTCAAAGGCAACAAGCCCTATCTGTGGGAAGGGATTTACAACGGCGGCGAAGATACCGGCCCCAGCTATGAGATACCCGGCGAGGCGCTGGATGACCCGGCTTTTGCGGCGCTCATGGAAGAAGCCACAAAGTACATCGGCTGGCCCTATGTGTGGGGCGGCTCCAGCCCGTCCACCTCCTTCGACTGTTCGGGCTTTGTCTGCTGGGTGTACACGGCCAGCGGCGTCCACAACCTGCCCCGTACCACAGCGCAGGGCATTTACAACCAGTGCGCTATCATTTCCCCCTCCGAGGCAAAGCCCGGCGACATTATCTTTTTCACGGGAACCTATGACAGCCCCGGCCCTGTGTCCCATGTGGGGATTTATGTGGGCGACGGGATGATGCTTCATTGTGGTTCGCCCATCCAATACGCAAACATCAATTCAAGCTACTGGCAGACACATTTCTATGCCTTCGGGCGTTTGTGAGCCAGAGGAAAGGAGTCCTTGCATGAACAAGATCGACAAGCTCGATAAGGAACTGGAAAAAGCCCGGGAGAAGGCTGCCGAGTGGCAGACCAAAATCCGGGAGCTGGAAAAGCAGAAACAGGAGGAAGAAAACAGCCAGATCGTGCAGGCGGTGCGCTCCCTCAAACTGACGCCCGCCCAGCTTATGGCTTTTCTGAATGACCCCAAAAATAGCCTTACCACTTCGGGCCATACTGACCCGAAGCCGAAGGCACCCGAAAAGGAGGACACAGCCCATGAAGAAAACTAAATTTCGCAGGCTGGCGGCGATGGCTGCCAGCCTTTTGTGTTGCCTGATCTTTACAGTCCCGGCTTATGCACAGAGCAGCGAGCCGCAGCCGGAGACAGCTCCCTCCCCGGCAGAAACCGAAGCAGAGCCGGAAACCCAGAACCCCTTTACCCCGGACGGGACGGGAACCGTGGTGGATAACGCCACCGACGAGGATGGAAAGGAGTTCTACACCATCACCACCGCAGACGAGAGCGTGTTTTATCTGGTGATCGACAAACAGAAAACCAGCGAGAACGTCTATTTCCTCAATACCGTTACCACAGACGACCTTCTGCCTCTTGCCGAACAGGGTAAGGAACCGCCCAAAGAAGTGACCCCGGAGCCAGAGCCAAAGCCCACCGAACCGGTGGAGGAAGTACCGGAACTCGAGCCGGAGAAAAAGGACAGACCCCTTCTCTCTCTGCTCCTGATCGGTGCGGTGGTGCTGGCCGGCGGTGGAATTGGTTACTATTTCAAGATTTACAAGCCGAAGCATGAAGCCCCGGATTTGGAGGATGATTACTGCGAATATGAGGACGGGGAGCTGGAGGAGATCGCAGAGGAACCCGAGGACGAAGATACCCCGCCGTGGGAGGAAGATACGGAGGAATGAGAATGAATTTTACAAGCAGCCCTTTTGAACGAATGATGAAAGAAGTACCGCACCCCGGCTGGGACAATGACGACCCTTGTAAGGGATGCCGTTATTACAAGGAGTGCAAAGGAAAGAAAAAACAGTGCCGGAAGAAGTTCCGGGCGCTGATCGTGGAGCCCCGCCCTTCGGGCCATCGTGGCCCGAAGTCATAAATGGACGCCCGGGAGCTGACCCGTGACGAGAAGAAAAAAATCCGCACTCTGGTCACGGGGATGTGCGCCAACTATGACCGGGAAAGCGGCCTGTGCTTTCCTCTTGACTGTGCCTGCTATATGCTGCACAAGTGCTGGACAGGGGCGTACTGCCGTTATTTCCGTGAGGCTGTCCTGCCCCTTAACCCGGAGCTTCAAGCGGCGCTGACAACGGAAGGCATCTCCCCGGAGCTGCGGGCCTGTGCGGTCTGCGGAAAGGCATTTTTGCCCGAGGGGCGTCAAGCCTACTGCTCCGACGCCTGCAAGGCCGAAGGGAACCGCCGGAAAAGCCGGGAACGCATGAGGAAAATGCGGGAGAAAAGGCCGGGCGGCTGTTACGATTTGCCGCCTCCAAAGGCTTGACATTCCGGGCTTTTTTGAGGGTGTTTCCGGGGTAGGAATATCTTATTACATTCCTCCCCGGTCTGCCCTCTTATTTCGTAACATCCAGCACTTCGGGTCATGTTAGCCCGAGGCACAGAAAGGAGGTATCTCTTGGAGACAGTACAAGGATATGTGATTTTGAAAGCTACCACCTTTGAAACCGGACACGGCTTTGCGCTGGGGCATAATCCGGGAGCGCCGAGCCCCTTTGTGACCTGGCAGTTTACCGAGGGGGAAAACGGCCATCGGGATTACTACTGGGGCCGCTATGGAACCAGTCAGGCGTGGGCGCAGAGGGACTTTGACCGCCGGGTGGACGACTATCAGCAGCTTTACCATGCGGCGGTCAAGCATACCGAGCTGGGACCGGAGGGCGTTTACCGATATTATTCCACCCAGCGGCCCGTGGACATAGGCACCTACCCGAAGCCGCCGGATAACCAGCCTCTTTCCATCGTCAACTATGATGATGACAGGCGGCGTCCTGTGGCAGACGGCAGGCTGATGGCATGGGGCGAACTGACCTACGCAAAGCCGCTGACCGAAAAGCAGATGGGGGATTATGAACTGAAACCAGCACCGGGCAATCCTGACCGGGTGCGCCCATCCATTACCGCCCGGCTCAAAGAAGGAACCAGAGGGCAGGAACCCCCGAAGGAGTCCGGACAGAAGCGGAGCCATAAAAACCATGAGGACCGATAAAGGAGGATCGCCATGCACGAAAAAGACAACTATCTGAAAACCGCCGAGCTCTCCACAGAGCAGAACTGCAACATGATCGACGGCGTACCCAACAACACGCCCATCCCGCCCACGCCCCCGGAGCTGGACGCAAAACCGCTTGATAAGGTAAAGGAGCCCAAAGAGCGCCGGAAAGGCCGGGAGCTGGAACGCTGATGGAGAACCGCAAGCGGAATGTCCATCTGCACGTCATGGTAACGCCGGACGAGCTGGCAGCCATCCATGAACGGATGGCCGAGGCGGGCATTTCCAACGCCGGGGCTTATGTACGGAAAATGGCTCTGAACGGGTATATCCTGCACATCGACCTTGCGCCCGTAAAAGAGCTGATCTCTCTGCAACGGCGCTGTTCCAACAATCTCAATCAGGTCGCCGTACACGCGCATACCTATGGCGTGTACCCGGAGGAAATCGACGGATTGAAGCGGGACTATGAAAAACTGTGGGGCGAGGTGTCAAAGGTGCTGCGGGAGCTCTCCGAGCTGGTGGCAAAGTAAGACGAGGGCGGCAGGTTCCGATGTTGGGACCTGCCGCCTTGTTCTTTTTACCATCTATATCTATGTTTCCGAAAATGTAATTCCCGAAGTCCAGCCTCTTTACAAATAGACGATAGAATTTTTAGTATTTCTTCTCGTGTAGAATTAAGCCATTCAGCAAGCTCACGATCATAGAAACAATAAGCGACATCTTCGCCTGTGCCATATGTCGAATAGGCGTTTTCCTTTTTGGCTATTTTCAATCGTCTGCGAATTGCTGTTAGCATATCAGTGATAGTATAGAGTTTTTCTCTCCATAAAGAGTTTTGGACAGAAGATTTTCCATCAGCCTGTTTTAATATGGAGCCATCACGAGTTCTTAGTACCCCTGTATTCAAGGCAATTAGCGTATCTTCAATCGCTTTATCAAAATCCTCCATTCGACCTTCTTGATAAATGTCATCTTGAAAGGCTGGACGATCAAAGCACTCCAAATAAAATTGGACAAGCTCTTTATCTTTTTCAAAGGCAGGTGTGGAAGAAGTAGTTTCGACTTCTAAAATTGCTGTCTGTTCTGCAAGCTGCTTCCAACTTTGTAGCAGTTCTTTAGGATAACGAGTAATATCCGTATCAATCAATTTAGAACAAGACTGGCATAACCAAATTCCATTTTCAAACGACTTTCTTTCTTCGGGTGTCATAGAAGCGTCATAGCGTGGACCGCCTTGAGCCGCTGCACAGATATGAGCTGCTACCCCTATATTTGTAATTTTTTCAGGATTGGTATTTGCCCCACAAGTCAACTTTCGGCAAGCAGGATTACTACATCTTCTACCAACCCGATTTGCCAGTAATTCCTTTGTTGCTGAAGTAAAGTCGTCTCTGCTGTTCCCCATGTTCATCACCTCGTCTAACCAAAATATTGATTTCATTATATCATAACTTTTTAGATAAAACCATCAAACTTCTGGCCAGCATGACCCGAAGTTTTGGGACAGGATTCACTAATCTTTCGCAACATTTATGTCCCCGGGCAGGCATGATAAAATAGAGGTAGGAAGGATAGATAAAGGAGGTTTTGAAGATGAAGATACTGCTGAAAATATTGGTTGCTCCCTTTGCGTTGGCGCTGTCCCTTTTGGCGGCTCTGCTGGTGTTCCTGTTTGATATTTGTGCCGTCCTGCTGACGATTGCCTCTGTGATCCTGGTGGTGCTGGGTGTCGCTCTCTTTTTCACGCCGACGCCCATAGGCGGGATTGTATTTCTGTTTCTTGCCTTCCTTCTTTCGCCGTATGGACTGCAAGCGGCGGCGGGCTCCCTTCTTTGGGCGCTGGACGGAGGCAAATCCGCTCTGTACCGGTTTCTGGCAAGTTAAGCAGCCTCGGGCCATACTGGCCCGAAGTCGGGGCAGTCTGAATGGGCCGCCCTTTTCTCATGGAAAGGAGGGATGATTTCTGGCTACCACAACTTTGTTACAGCGCCATGCGGGCGAAGGCGAAACGATTGCTGAGGCTATCCGGGATTGTCTGGATTATGGCAAGGACCCGGAGAAAACAGAAAGCGGAAAGTATATCTCCGCTTATGAATGTGATCCGGCCACCGTGGCAGACGAGTTCCTTTTGGCAAAGGCCAGCTATGCCGCTATGACGGGCCGGGAACAGAAAAAAGAAAATGATGTGCTGTGCTATCAGATACGACAATCCTTCTATCCGGGCGAGATCACCCCGAAGGAGGCGAACCGTATCGGCTATGAGCTGGCTATGCGCTGGACAAAGGGGCGGCACGCTTTTATCGTTACCACGCACACCGACAAGCAGCACATCCATTGTCACATTTATTACAACTCCACCACCCTTGACTGCGCCCGGAAATTCCGAAATTTTTGGGGCTCCAGCTTCGCCCTCCGTCGGCTCTCTGACAGGCTGTGTCTTGAAAACGGGCTGTCCATTGTGGAGAACCCGAAGCCCCGGAGCAAGGGTAAGTATCGGAATTATGGAGAATGGCAGAAAGACCGGAAGGGGCCGCTTTCCTATCAGGACAGGCTGCGCCTTGCCATTGATACTGCGCTGGCGGAACGCCCCGCCGATTTGGACGAATTTCTTGCCCTGATGAAACGGGCCGGATATGAAGTCAAGAAGGTTCGGGGAGGCGGTATCAGCTTCCGGCTAACCGGGCAGGGGCAGGAACGCTTCACCCGTCTGCGTGCCTCCACGCTGGGGGACGGCTACGACTTGCAAGATGTTTTGGCCGCCATTGAGGGCAAAGAAAAACGCCCCGGGCACTCGGAGCGGAAAATCAGTCTGGCGGTGGATATTCAAGCGAAGCTGGCTGCCGGTAAGGGGCCGGGATATGAACGCTGGGCGAAGGTATTTAACATTAAGCAGATGGCCGCCGCTCTTGCCTATATACAAGACAATGGACTGACCGATTATGAGCAGTTGGCGCAGAAAGCCACCGAGGCGGCAGACCGTTTCCATGCCATTTCCGAGCAGATCAAGCAGACGGAACAGGCCATGAAAACCAATGCCGGGTTAAAGGCAGCAACGGTTCAGTATGCCAAAACACGCCCGGTCTTTGAGCAGTATAAGGCGACGAAGTACAGCCGGAAATTCCTTGCGGAGCATGAGGCCGATCTTGAACTGTACCGGGGTGCACAAGCGGAAATGCGCTCTCTGCTGGGAGGGGCGAAGCTCCCTAAAATGGATGTGCTGAAGGAGGAAGGCCGCAAGCTCACAGCAAAGAAAAAACAGCTCTATGGAGAATACCAGAAGGCACGACGGGATATGCAGGAGATCGTCACGATCAAAGCGAACATTGACACTCTGATGGGCTACACCGAACCGGGAAGAAAGCAGGAAAAGGAGCGTTAAGGTTATGAAAACAAGGAGCAAAGCGACGCTGACACTTCGGGCCATGTTGGCCCGAAGATACGGGTTTGGGGCGAGCCCCAACAAGCCGCCTTTGTGCCACTTGTGGCCACAGAGGCATTGCTTGCCACTTAGCGACAGCCCCTAAAATGACGCAAAAAAACAGAGGCCCTTATTCTGGAACCTCCGTTTCTCTGGCTTTCTTAATGCCTTCGGCTGTGGCTTCTATCACGACAAGCTCTTTTTCATTCATGGAGTTTAGAAGTACATCAATGTGCTTTCTACAAGAGCTTGACCTTGCCCCTCCGTCCGCATGAATAAACTGGTCAACTGAAACGTCAAACATAGTAATGAGTTTAACAAAAAGGTCGAAGCTGGGATATTGACCTTTGTTCTCAATATTCATAATGGTACGGGAGTCACGGTCTACTAATTCCGCAACATAGGCTTGTGTCCAGCCCTTTTCTTCTCTGGCTCGTTTGAGAGCTGCCCCGAGGCCGTGAAAGTCAAACCTTCTTTCATCTTGGTTCATTCTCATATCACCCTATATCATTGTACATTTCTGGTCAGGTTATGAGAATGTAATCAAATTTGATGTAAGGTAGTATTTTGTTTCATTTCAAAAGTGGTTCTGCCTTGCTCTAATGCAACAGAGACGGTATAATTAAAATAATATGTGAGCTTTAATTCGGAAATCTGAGAAATGATAAGGAGATAATAGTATGGAAACTGGAACACACCCACATCTTCTGATTATTGAAGATGATGTGCTGCTCAATGATATGACGAAGCGGCTTTTGACCCAACATGGTTATTGCGTAACCTCTGCATATTCTGGAAGCGAGGCGCTTCTGTTGATTGAGAAAGGCACTTTTGACTTAATTTTACTTGATTTAATGCTGCCCGGCATACCGGGGGAAACAGTATTGGAAAAGATGAAAAGCACGATGGATATTCCGATTATCGGTGTGTCCGCTAAAACGGATATAGACAGCAAAGTGAACCTCATACGAAATGGTGCAGATGATTACATCACAAAGCCATTCGACAATCAAGAGCTGCTGGTGCGGATTGAAGCAGTGCTCCGGCGCTTTCAGAAGTCTACCACCCCCAACAATAGCAAAATACTTCGCTTTAAGGACTTGTCCCTTGATACAGAAGCTATGGAGGCTAAAATCAGGAATACCCCCATTACTTTGACACGGTATGAATACCTGATTTTGCAACTTCTGATGTCCTCGCCCTCAAAGGTATTCACAAAGAACAATATTTTTGAAAGCGTGTGGAATGAAAATTTTATCGGGGACGATAATGCAATCAATGTCCACATTGGAAATCTCCGCAAGAAGTTTGCCAAGGTCAATCCAGAGGAAAAGTATATTCAGACGGTTTGGGGCCTCGGTTTCAAAATGCAGGGCTAATCCTTAGAGAAATCTTATGAAGTTTGCACACCAGTCTGCTACAATAAGACAGCATGGAAAGGGGATGATTATTTTGGAGACTGCTTTGGAAACAGCCGGGTTGACCTATGTTTTCCCGGATGGAAATGGAATTAAAAATATCGCGTTTCAGGTAAAACGCGGAGAAATCTATGCACTGTATGGCGGCCATCACGCCGGGAAATCTGTACTGTTGCAAACCATTATAGGTACACTTAGACCTCAAGCTGGTACGCTCAAATTATTTGGCAATATAGACTATCAGAAGGAGCGCCGCCGGATTGGGTTTGTACCACAAAAGCCTGTGACAATCGGCTCTCTGTCACCTGCTGATATGCTGCGTTATTTTTCTTCCGTTTTTGGAACCACAGAAATCCATGTTTTAGATATACTGCATTTGAACCTGAAAGAGAAAAAGGCGGTACGGCGATTGCCATTATCTACCCAGCGTTTAGTGAATTTGGCTGTTGCCCTTTTGGGAAATCCAGATATGATAATTTTGGACGATCCTTTTTCCGGGCTAGATAAGGGAGAATGTGAACACCTGCTTTCTGTTCTGAACTATCTGCATGAAATCAACCATACCACACTTTTAATCTCTGGACAGGATTATACGCTGCTTTCCCGGCTTGCATCCAAATATGGCGTGATGGCAGATGGCAAGTTGCTTTGTGAGCTTACGGCTGGGGAATTGAAAGAGAGCTGCCAGCGGTGCATAAAGATAAGAACTCCACAATTAGAACGGGCTATTACGATTTTAAGCCAGCAGTTCCCGGATTTTGAAGTGTTGGGTCATGACCTGATTAGAATTTTTCATTGTAATGAGCAATCCGGGGAAATCAATACGCTGCTGGTTCATTCCGGGATAGAGGTATCAGAAATCTGGCTTGCCGGTATGGAGCCGACCGACTATCTTTTGAAAATGACAGGAGGTGCAAAGAGTGATTCAGACGATGCAAAGTGAGTTGTTCCGTATTCGCAAAAGCCGCCTGTTTTGGGCCTGCCTCGTATTGGCTGCGTTTTTTGTCTTTGCGCTTGCCCTGACCTTTTATCACAATTCGGTAAATGGTATGCTTCCGGTTATATCACTGGTTTCGTTCACGGAGTTTCTGTTTTCAGATTACAGTCTGATTTTTCCATTGACGCTCTTTTTGTGCCTATACTTTACAGAAGATTTTCATACCGGTACATACAGTATCACACTTTCTAAAGGGACAAGCAGAGTACACCTATTCTTTGGAAAACTGCTGGCCTCATGGGGTGGCGTTTTATTTTTTCTGTTTGTATGCTTTGGTGTTGCGTATTTGTCAATTCTGATGATGGGAGCATCCCGGTATGACATAGAGTATTCGTTTTCTGCAATCGGAGTCTTTCTTTTGTTTCAATGCCTGTGCTTTTTAGGTTACACTGCATTTCTCAATTTGTTAAGTTACCTGCTCCGGCATCGGATCATTGTTACGATTACCGCATTTTTTATGCTGGGGGTTTTGTATTTATATCTCACAAAGATAAGTACAGCACTGGATATGGATTATTCCCTCTACAAGTATTGGGTTGTAGGGCTATCTCATAGCTTGCAGATCAATGCCTTTGGGGAGGATTTAATACCTATTTGTTTGACACTGTTAGCATATCTGTTTTTACCAACAGCCATTTCGCTCTCC
Organism: Faecalibacillus sp. MSK20_93; assembly: GCF_020589945.1. Taxonomy (NCBI): domain Bacteria; kingdom Bacillati; phylum Bacillota; class Erysipelotrichia; order Erysipelotrichales; family Coprobacillaceae; genus Faecalibacillus; species Faecalibacillus sp. MSK20_93. Next base: position 61,332 of record NZ_JAJDKA010000002.1, read on the forward strand.
CTGTTTCTAAGGTTGGACTTGCGCGATTTGGAAAGGCGGTGATGGCTACATGATGGTGTTATGTATCTTGCTTGCAATGCTTTCCCTGTTTTTGTCCCTGAAACTGATTTATCAGCGAAAGTTGGTTCAGAAAGTAAAAAAACAGATTGACTTTCTGATTGACCGTGATACGCAAACCGAAATTATGGTGGAAAAAACGGATGGGACAATACAGGATTTGGCTGCAAGTATCAATCATCTTCTGAAAAAATATCGTAGCATGGGGCAGGAAATTGAACGGAGCGATACACTGTTCCGAGATACCATTACCAGTCTTTCCCATGACTTGCGAACGCCGCTGGCAACAGCAAATGGCTATATCCAGCTCTTACAGGAACAGGATTTAACAGGGGAGCAAAAAGAATATGCAACGATTGCGGGAGAAAGAATTTCCGCTGTAAAGCTGCTTCTCGACCAACTGTTTGAATTTGTAAGGATTGAGGCCGACGAACTGAAATTGAATTGTAGAAATACGGATATACACAGTGTACTTCGGGATGTTGTCGCCTCATACTACGGCGATTTTGAACAGAAAAAATGTGTCCCCTATATCGTTATCCCAAATCCACCAGCTATCATTTGGGGCGATCCAGATGCCTTGACCCGGATTTTCTCAAATGTGGTTTATAATGCACTTGTTCACGGGGAGGGAAATTATCAAATCACCGCAGCGATAGAAGAAGCTCAAACGGTCATAACCATTAAAAATGCGTCGAGCAGTATTCAGCAAGAAGATATTCCTCATTTGTTTGACCGTTTTTACACCACCGACCAGTCACGAACAAAAAAGACAACCGGGCTGGGATTGGCAATCGCTCAAAGACTTGTGACCCGCATGGGCGGGCAAATTGTCGCTTCCTTGCAAAACGGTATCTTTGCAATTCAAGTCGTGTTTCCCATTGTCAATTCCTAAAGGGCTGCTTCGGCGGCTCTTTTTTCATCCTTAGACTTTCCTTAGACTTTTCTCAAACAAATCTTAAACCTCTTTGGTAAAGTATGAGCCATAGGAGGTATAAACAAATGGTTAAAGTAGCTTTAGTGGTTTCTATCATCGCTTTGGCGGTGTGCCTGCTCACGGCCTTGCATGGCGTATTGAGCGATGGACTAAAAGGACTAAAACAGAGATCAAAACCCATTAGTATTTCATTTTTGATTTATGCTGTGGCCTTTTTGCTTTTCATCTTTTTTCAATAACGGAGGTATTTCATGCTGCAAATCAAAAATGTAAATTTGAATGTTGGAAATACCGCATTGCTGTCCAACATCAACTTGACTTTAGAGCAAGGAAAAATCTATGGTGTACTGGGGCCAAACGGAGCCGGTAAAACAACACTGTTTAAGTCCATGCTGGGTCTGACTGCCTTTTCGGGAGAAATCCTCTCTGATGGACAGCCCGTTTCCAGTAGATGTTTTGGAAGTTTGATTGAATACCCGGCTTTTTACCCCCGGCTCACCGTAGAGGAAAATTTGAAGCTCCACGCACAATATTTAGGTCTGAAAAGACCAAACATCGAAGTGGCGCTCAAACAAGTGAACTTGCTGGATGCCCGAAAAAAGCTGTTCTCTCAACTTTCTTTGGGGATGCGCCAACGACTGGGAATTGCTCGCGCCTTTTTAGGCGATGTTCAATATTTACTGCTGGACGAACCTACCAACGGTCTTGATCCGATGGGGATAAAGGAAATACGGCTGCTTCTGAAAGAACGCTTAAAATCTCCACAACACTGTATTTTGGTATCAAGCCATAATCTGACGGAGATTGCTGCTGTCACGGATGTTCTTATTTTCATTCGTGACGGAAAAATCATCAAGATTGTAGAAAACGACTATAACGAAAAGGAACTGGAAGCCCTGTATGAGGATATTATGACTTCCGGCCAGAGGGAGGAAGCATAATGGGAGTGTTGATTAAAAATGAGTTTTACAAGTTGAAGCGGGAATGGTTTATGGTATTTCTTCTGCTGTTGTCGCTTCTTCCCATCATTACCGGCGGAGCAGGAGCAATTTTCAACAGTAGCACAACATCACTTGCTGACCTGTTCTTCTTTATGAATAACCAGTTTTCCATGTTCTTCCCAATGGTGCTCTTCATTTTGATTGGTTCGCTGTTTTATCAGGAATACAAAAACAAAACTTACATCAACTGGATTACCTACGGGTTTTCAAAGAAGAAGCTCTTTCTATCGAAAGTTACTGTCAGCGTCGTTATCGGCATCTGTTTTGCGGCTGTCTTATTTATCGCATTTGGCCTATTGGTGGCGATACTCAATGGAGCTGGCAGGTTGACCGGCGGTATTTCCCTGTTCCTCAAGCTGGCAATCGGGTTTGGAATTGAAGCCGGTGTTGTCGTTTTTGTAACGACCTGTTTAGGGGCAATCGTTATCAATCTGAGCCGCAATATTATTGTAACAAGCGTTGTCGGAGTTATATATGGCTTTGTATCTTGCCTGTTCATCGGTTCAGAAAGAGGCTTTGTCATTCCGGGTAGCTTTGCATATCGTGTGTCTATGTTCTTCTCGGATAAATCCACTTACTATGAGGTGCCTATATCGGCCACCATTGGCGGATGTATTAGCATTGTATTTTGCTTTATTGTTCTGTTTCTGGTTGGATTGATTGTCTTTTCTCATAAGAAAAAAATAGAAAATTAACTGCCGGACGACGGCAAAAGAAAAAAAGCCGTCGTAAAGCAGACACATTCTCGCGCCTATGAAACGGCGGCTTTGAGAAATCAGAGCCGCCGTTTCTTTTCGCTCCCCCCTAAACCAACGACGACCTAACACCGTGTAAATCCACGGCGGCATATAGGAGGATTGCCGCCGTGTCTATTTTTGCCTTTTTTCACAGTCCCCATGACCTGCACCAGCTAAAAAAAGCGTAGCTCCCCCTCCGGGGTATTCCGGCTATGTATGCGAAATTTGTTGGAACCTTAACTATTATGTCATTTCATGCGTCCGTGTGGCTTCATGCCGCCCGGGCGCTTTTGCGTTCTTATGGGTTAGCTTCGGGTCATGTTGGCCCGAAGTCATTCCCCGGTGCCGCTCCCCGCCGCCTTCGTTTCGGTCACTCGTCAACCAACAACCGAAACGGAGGTCAATATGGCTATTATCAATTTGCGGGACTATTACCCATTCTATACATCGGATTGCTTCATGGAAGTATCGGAAGAAGTTGCAGAAATGTTCAAAGAGTTTGATCGTAAAGAGGCTGCTTATCGGCTGCGTACATACCGCCACAAAGCCTACTATTCCCTTGATCGGGATGACGGGCTGGAGCATGAAGCTGTCTTTGTTGCCTTATCTCCCCATGAACTGTATGAGCGGAAAGTGACGATGCAGGAGCTTCACGCAGCGATTTCCAGTCTGCCGGACAAACAGGCAAAACGGATTTATGCTCATTTCATTCTAGGCATGACCAAACAGGACATTGCTCGGGCAGAGGGCGTCCATGAAAAAGTGGTTCGTGTCGCAATCGAGCGAGGTCTGCGGCGCTTAGAAAAAATTTTGAAAAATTCTTTGTAAGGCGTACCGATTTAGACCGGAAAATGAAATGGCTTATGAGAGGCAAAACAGTTCGGGTCACAGTGACCCGAGGTTCAGACAAGCCTCATGCAGATTGAAAATTGAATAAAAAGACACCCGGATACGAAGGGGAACGCGCTGTGTGACAGACCCGCCATGACCTCGGATTTCAGAGAATACAGTCTTTGTAAAACTGAGCGAGCGAACAGGTCCATGCCATAGGTGGGGCAAGGCTGGCTCCACCGGAACAGGCGCAGAACCCGGATACTTGCGTTTAGTCACAGTCCGAGCGTTGAAGCGGCCTTGCAAGCCGTGAGCCGTCGCAGGCAATGAGAACGCCTTGCCATCAGAATGGGGAGAGTTGAAATACTATGGGGCATGAAGCCTATGTCCGTCCGATGTGTCTGAAATGAAGTGAAAACCTATGGGGAGTCCCCGGCAATGCTGTCTGATGATAGGCCAACCGATCCGGCGTGGCTCCCCATCTTTTCAAAAAAGGAGCATTTTATGGGAAATGCGTTTGGAATGATCCCCGGCTTGGAAACGGACGAATGGAGCAATGACGCCTGCCGCGGCTATGTCATTATGGCAATGGAGGACTGCGGATTTTCAAAGAAGGATATACGGCGTGTTGTGGGACAGCTTTATGAAGTATTTGACCTCAACAGCGTGGAGGACGCCAAAGAAAAGTACCATTCCAGTCCTTACTGACCTCGGTCCATATCGCCCCGAAGTGGAGAAAGCTCAAAGGGCGGCACCTGCTGGGTGCCGTCTTTTGACATTTCCCCACAGGACAAGCGGGAAAGGCAGGCATATACACGCACTTTCGCAAAGGAGGTTTTCAATGACGCAAGCTGTCACTTATGAACGAGAAACAAAGTCTGTCGCATTTCAAGGGAAGATCATTGTGCTGGAAAGCCTCACGCCGGTACTTCCCCCGAAGGAGAAAGAACAGCGCAAAAAAGAAATTGAGCGTTGTCTTTATGATGTGTTCAGCAAATATGGGGACAGATTTCCCTAATCATTCGCAACATTGTTGTCCGGGGCTGCTGATGGTATAATATAGTTGTAAGGTTGGTAGCTCCATTCCAACAAGGAAAGGAGCCCAATATGGAATTTATCAGAGAAGATTGTATTTACGCAAGACAGTCAGTAGACCGCAAGGACAGTATCAGCATTGAAAGTCAGATTGACTTTTGCAAGTATGAATTGAAAGGTGGGAGCTGCCGGGTATTCAAGGACAAAGGCTATTCCGGTAAAAATACGGATAGGCCGGAGTTTCAAAAGCTGTTGGGCGAGATCCGCAAGGGAAAGGTCAGGCGGGTCATCGTGTATAAACTGGACCGTATAAGCCGCTCTATTCTGGACTTTGCAACGATGATGGAGCTGTTTCAAGAGTACGATGTGGAGTTTGTATCCTCCACGGAAAAGTTTGATACTTCGACCCCGATGGGCCGGGCCATGCTGAATATCTGCATTGTATTCGCCCAGCTTGAACGTGAGACAATTCAGAAGCGTGTCACAGACGCCTACTATTCCCGGTGCCTGAAAGGCTTTCACATGAGCGGACAGGCACCATACGGTTATCAGTTAGAGCCTACTGTGGTAGAAGGTATCCGCACAAAGAAAATGGTTGCCGACCCCGTAGCCGCCGACCATGTTCGGCTGATGTTTGAAATGTACGCTGAACCGGAAACCTCCTTCGGAGATATTACCCGATACTTCGAGGAACATGACATAAAAATTTATGGCAAATCCATGTTCCGTACATTTCTTTCCCAGCTTTTAAGAAACCCCGTTTACGCACAGGCCGACTTGGAGCTGTACGAATTTTTCAAGAGTCAGGGCGCAGCGATTGTCAATGACGCTTCTGACTTTGCCGGAACAAACGGCTGCTATCTCTATCAGGGACGGGATGTGAAGGAGGACAAGGACAGGTGCTTAAAAGACCAGATACTTGTTATCGCTCCTCATGAAGCACTCATTTCCTCTGACACATGGCTGAAATGTCGGAAAAAACTTATGGCAAATACCACCTTCCAGCAGGGACGAAAACCGAAGAACACTTGGATGGCTGGAAAAATCAAGTGCGGTCATTGTGGGTATGCTCTGAAAGCCACCCATGTACCAAACAGCACCGGGTATTTCCGCTGTACCAAACGGACGGAAAATAAAGGCTGTCCGGGCTGCGGGAAAATCCGCAAAGAAGAATTTGAGCAATTCATTTTCTCGGCCATGCAGGAAAAGTTCAAAGATTTTCAGATACTCCACGGCAGGGAGGAAAAAGTCAATCCGAAACTGACAGCCTATCAAGTGGAACTGGCACAGGTGGAGGCAGAAATTGAAAAGCTGCTGGATACGCTGACCGGAGCCAATGCGACCTTGCTTGCCTACGCCAACAAAAAAATTGAAGAACTGGACACCCGACGCCAGACCATTTCAAAGGCAATCGCCGAATTGAGTGTTGAAACCATATCTCCCCAGCAGATAAAGAAGTTATCCTATTATCTCGACAACTGGGACAGCATAGATTTTGACGACAAAAGAAAAGCCGCTGATGGCTTGATTTCTACGATCAAGGCCACCAGCGACCGTGTTCAGATAGAGTGGAAAATCTGACATTTCCGCTCTATCACCCCTCATTTCTATTTTATCTTGTTTGTACCCCTTGTACACCGATGTTTGGAATTGTTTTTGGAGAATTACAAGCACATTGTCAAAGCAAACGTGTACAAGCAATAGAATCATTATTTGAAAATACAGGAATCCACTTTCGTGCAAGTGAATATATTCAAGAAGAAATTTGGAGTAAATTTCGTTTAAATGTTTGTAATAATTTACCTCAAGCTATTTTAGGTGCAGGAGTAGGATGTTATCGAGATAGTGAACATATGAAATTTATTCAAGATGGTTTACGTCATGAACTTGAAACTATTGCACACGCTAAAGGAATTGATTTAAGTAAAGCTGATTCTTCTTCGTCGCGAGGAAGTGCTGTGCCAGCAAGTGCTCGTTATTCAACATTGCAAGATTTAGATGCTAAACGTCATAGTGAAATTGATATGTTTTCTGGAGCGTTGATTAAAATGGGGAAGGAGCTTCATATTCCTACACCTTATAATGAATATACTTATCATATGATTAAAGCACTTGAAGAAAAGAATGATGGTTTGTTTGATTATGATCAAGAAAATCAAAGAAATATGTGTTCTAAATAAGAAGATACCAAATGTTATCTTCTTTTTTTATAAAATCAATCTTTTTATTATGTAAAAAATGATTTTTTTCTTTAAAAGTTTGAACATTATGATAAAATGAACAAGGTGGAGGTGGTAATAATGATAGTAGACCCGTTATCCGGTGGACACAATGGTAATAGTGAGGATCATTTACCACCGTCGGTAAAGTTCCTCTTTAAATAAGAGGGGGAAAATAAATGATAAAACAAATGACTTCTGAAGAATTAAAAAATTTAATTCTTCATGGGAATAAAGAAATAATTAAAGAAGTTTTAGAAAATATTCACCCGGCAGATATCCTTGATATTTTACATGAAGATGAAGATTCATCAAAAGAAATTTTAGAACATTTACCAAATGAAGTTATTGGTGATATTTTAGATGAAGAAGATGATGAAGAACTTATCTTAGAATGGTTGAATTTATTTTCAAAATACAAACAAAAACAAATCTTAGATGAAGTAAGTCATGACGTTATTACGGATGTTATCGGATCAATCGAAGATGAAGATGAAAAAAATGCTTTTTTAGAGTTATTGGAAGATGACGATAAAGAAGATGTCAAACAGTTATTACAATATAACCCAGAAACTGCTGGGGGAATCATGACAACTGAATATTTAGATATTCATGCAAATAATACAGTCAAAGAAACATTGTTATTTTTGCAAACAACGGAAGAAGAACCTAGACATTATCTTTATGTTGTAGATAAAGATAATGTATTAAAGGGGGTTGTTTCTTTAGGTGATATCGTTACAAGTACCTTTGATACACAAATGCTCGAGATTACAAATCAAAATGTTAAAGCTGTTTATTATTATGAAGACCAAGAAGAAGTTGCGAAGACTTTTAGTAAATATGGATATATTTTGATGCCTGTTATAGATGAACAACATCATTTATTAGGTGTTATTGATATCGATGATGTTATGGATGTCATCGAAGAAGAAACAACAGAAGATATGAACTTATTAGGAGGTGTTGGTTCTGAAGAACGTTTAGATTCAACACTTGTAGAATCTTTTAAAAACCGTATTCCTTGGTTGATTGTCAATCTTTTTACAGCAATTATGGCTTCAAGTGTTGTTAGTGTTTTTGAAGGAACAATTGCGAAAGTTGTTGCTCTTGCAACGATTAGCCCGATTATTACAGGAATGGGTGGTAATGCCGGAACACAAACTTTAACTATTGTTGTTCGTGGTTTATCACTAGGAGAATTAGATAAAGAAAATGCTCGCAAAGTTTTATTAAAAGAAATTGGACTTGGTATTTTAAATGGTGTTATCATTGGGGCATTAGTTTCAGCAGGGGCTTGGTTCTTTGCTGGTAATCCATGGTTTGGTGTTGTAGCTGGACTCGCCATGATTTGTAACATGATCGTTGCCACACTTGCAGGTTATTTTGTACCGGTTATTTTAGATAGATTTCATGTTGATCCAGCCCTTGCCAGTGGGGTTTTTGTAACAACATGTACAGATATGTTTGGCTTCTTTGCATTTTTAGGACTTGCAACCATTTTAATGTCACATTTACTCTAATAAAAAAACATTGGAAAAAAAGCCAATGTTTTTTTATATAAGTTGATATTTTTTCATGGTTTTATAAATACCATCTTCAGCAATATCATCACATACTTCATCAGCAATTGCTTTTAAACCTTCTTTAGCGTTACCAACAGCGATACCGATATGGCAATACTCTAACATATCAGCGTCATTCATGCCATCGCCAAAGGCAAAAGTATTTTCTTGAGGAATATTTAAATGATTGATAAGTGCTTCAATGGCGCTTGCCTTGTTAACACCAACAACGGATAATTCTCCTGAGTCATCTCCAAAAGAAGGAACGGTACAATGAATAACATTGAATGCATCAGAAAAGTTATCTATAATTGTTTGAAAAGGAATATCTTTATTTTCTAAAAAACAAATTTTATTGACATCACTACGATACATACTTTCTCCCTCTATTAAAGATGTAATAAAGTGACTTGGTTGTTCAGCTTTTTTCTTTCTAGCCTTTTCGTCATTTTCTAAATCGCCATAAGTAATCATTTCTAAGCGAGATACTAAATTTTCACTAGCAAATAATCCACCATTACTTTCAAGATAGTAGTCATAATCATTTTCTTCAAAGAAATCAACGACACGATGTACATCTTTGTTAGATACTTTTTTATGATAAAGCATTTCATCACCAATGGTTACAAAGCCACCACCAGCACCAATGATGCCATCAAAACCGACATCTAAAATATGTGGGTAGATTTCAGCAAGTGATCTTCCTGTACATAAAAAACATAAATTTCCTTTTTTTCTTGTTTCTCTTACTGCTTTGATTGTTGATTCTGGTACATATTCTCTTGCAGGTCTAACATCAACGAGAGTACCATCAACATCAAAAAAGATAATTTTTTTATTCATAACTAACCTCCAACTTAATTTTATTATAGCGAAAAGAATGTATTGAAATTATTTTTTTTCATTTCGTGCAAATATTTTTGTTTTCAATAAAATAAGAGTAAAATTATAAATGGAAGGTGAATGTATGAAAGGAAATACACAGGATTTAACAAAAGGAAGTATTGTCAAAGCAATTATTTTGTTTTCAATTCCTTTATTAATAGGTAACTTATTTCAACAACTTTATAATGCAGTCGATTCTTATGTTGTAGGAAATTATGTTGGAAAAGTTGCTTTAGCGGCAGTTGGTGCAAGTACACCAATTATTAATATGTTGATTGGTTTTTTTATGGGCATTTCAACAGGGGCAGGAGTTGTCATTGCTCAATTCTTTGGAGCTGGTAATACTTGTAAAATGAAAAGAGCAATTCATAATAGTATCGCTTTAACTCTTGTTATGGGAGTTGTTTTAACGATTGTTGGTTTATTATTTAATGATCCAATTTTAAAAGCAATTGGTGTTCCTAGTGAAGTGTTTTCTGAAGCTTCAACGTATTTATCTATTTATTTTTGGAGTCTTATTTTTGTAATGGTCTATAATATGGGATCAGGTATCTTACGTTCGGTGGGAGATTCTAAAAGACCGCTTTATTTTTTGATTTTTTCAAGTGTTGTTAATATTATCCTAGACTTTTTATTTGTTAAATATTTTCATTTTGGTGTAGCTGGTGCAGGATATGCGACTTTAATTGCTCAAGCTATTTCAGCAATTATGGTCATGTATGTTTTAATGAAAACAGAGGATGATTATAAAGTTATTTTAAAGGAAATTGGTTTTGACAAAGAAATTTTATTAAAAATTATAAAAATTGGTTTACCTACAGGTTTTCAACAAAGTATTGTTTCTTTATCAAATGTCATTGTTCAATCTTATATTAATGTTTATGGAGCCTCTGTTATAGCAGGTTATTCTGTAACGATTAAAATAGATGGTTTTGTTAACTTACCTTTACAAGCTTTTAATATGGCTATTACAACTTTTGTTGGTCAAAATATAGGAGCTAAACAGTATGACCGTGTAAAAAAAGGAGCTTATATTACAACAGCATTAGCAACACTTACCATTGCTTGTTTTGTAGTAATTATGTATTTCTTTGGTCGTGATTTTATTGCTTTATTTAATCAAGAAAAAGATGTGATTGATGCTGGAAGATTGATGCAGTTAACATTCTTACCATTCTATATTGTTTTACCAATCAATCAAGTTATCAATGGAGTTTTACGTGGAGCTGGACGTTCAGCTGTTCCAATGTATGTGATGATATTCTCTTTTGTTTTCTTGAGACAAATTTATCTTTTCTTAATTACAAAAGTAACAAGTGATATTGTTTATGTCTTTTTAGGATGGCCTACAACATGGGTCGTATGTAGTTTGATTTTTATCATTTATTTTTTCAAAGTCCAATGGTTACCACAAGAAAAAGATGTCTGAACCCAATGTCATTAAGTTAATACGACATAAATTCAATCAGAAGGAATATCAATCAGATAGATTCTTCTGATTTTTATTTTGCTGTAGTTAAAAAAGAGGTCTACATTTTTATGTAAACCTCCTATAGTCACCAAGCCTTAACTTAATGACATTGCTAACTTGGCTTTTTTATTTAGCTTTTTATAAGTATTCCATTTTGTATAATATTCTTATACTTTAGATACAAAATAAAGTTTGTAATTAGAACAACACAAACAAATAATAAGGAACTTGATGCTAATAAATTAGTAAAATGAAATATAAAACCTGTGTTAATTAATTCAATGAGAAGAATGATTAAAGAAAGTTTTGTATTTTTCAAAAGATTTATCGGTACTTTATTTTTTAACTTTAATAAAATAAATAAAATATATAAAATCATAATTGCAAAAAATAAATAATAAGAAAATATTGAAATATCCAAATAAATTTTCATATTACCAAAGATTGGTTTACCTGATTCTGAAACATGTATTGTATGGGTACTTTCATAATTATTAAATATTCTTGCTGAAAAAAGATAAATCAATTCTACAACATAACTAAAATATAGTAAATATACATCCAATTTTCTTTTCATAATCTCACCGCCTCTTCGTGTAAGTAGCTATAGATAAATCGTTACTGTACCTTTTGCACTTTGTAGTCCAAATTGATAAACTGTAACTTCTACCTTGATCGTATTTCCTTTAATAACAAATCCTACTGCTGGAGTTGTTTTAACTTCATTAACATGTACATTATCCCATTTACTATTAAAGTGTTTATCATAATCTTTACTATAAACCATTTTCTTACCTGTAGTCATATTATGTTTAATTGTTAATTAAATCTTTGAATATCCATAATCATCGCAACCTACTACATAATCTTTTGTATATGTTTCAATTGCTCTTGGAGTAATACTATTATTTTCTAAAGTATTTACATTTGAATTTCCTCCAAAAACAGTTAAAAGCATCATAAACAGTACAGATAAACAATTAAATTCTTTCTTAAATAATATTATTCACCTCATATTTTCGGGTAAGCGCTTTCCTTAATTACAGTGTAGCATAAATATTTCATATGTCAACTAATACTTATTTTATATAGGTATTGAATTAAATATGCTATATATTTATAATTTTAGTAGGTGATACGATATGGCAAAAAATACAAAAGGATTTTTTAAAATGGAAATGTTGCTATTAAAAATAATTAGCGAAGGTGACTGTTATGGTTATCAAATAGTACAAACTCTAGATAAAATATCCAATGGAACAATACATATAGCCGAAGGTACAATGTACCCTATTTTATATAGATTGTTAGACGAAGGTCTAATAAGTGATGAAAAAAGGCTTGTTGGTAAAAGACAGACAAGAATTTATTATCATATCGAAGATAAGGGCATTGTACATATGCAGAAGCTATATGAAGAGTATTTAGCAATGATTAATAGTATTGAAAGAATTATGGAGAATAAATATGAAAGTGAATAGGAATGTCAATAAATATATCAAAGATTGTAAACATTTTTTTCCGTTTTTATCAAAAAATGAAAAAACCTTTTTAAAGAGATTAAAAACAAATATTATTGAAAATATTGATTTGGATAATGTAACTTATGATGATTTATGCAATGAATTTGGTTATCCTTCTGATATTATTGTTTCCTATTTTGAAGAGCAGGATGCTAATTATTTAATCAAACAATCTCGAATAAGAAATATTTTAAAAAAAGCAATCATTATATGTACTGTAGCAATCCTAGTATGCTGTTTATGGCGTGGAATACTTATTTATAAAAGCTATCGTGATTCAGAAAATTCAAAAGTCAAATATATAGAATATACAATTGAAGAGGTGGATTAATTATGAAAAAAATTTTTACATTTATAACAACAATGATTCTAACTCGATAATGGGTAAATAATAAATTAAAAGACTTCAATCTTATAGTGATTATCTATAATATATGAAGTCTTTTATTTGAATAGTACCCTAAAGTAAGAAAGAATCTAAAAATTTAATAGTTGCTAAAATGATTAAATAAAGAATAATTAAATATTCTATGTAAACCTCTTATAGTCATCAAGCCCTAACTTAATGACATTGGATCTAAGCATCTTTTTGGTTTAATATTTTATTTTTATCAATGATAGGTTTTTGATATGTTTTAGAATCATTGATATCAAATTGTTTTAAATAATCAATTACTTGATTTGTAAGATATGTTGGTGTAGAAGCTCCTGAGCTTACAGCAGCATATCTTTTATTTTTTAACCATTCAATTTCTAAATCTTCAATACTTTCAATCATATAAACGTCACATGTATGATAATCATGAGCAATACTTGCAAGTTTTCTTGTGTTGTTTGAATGAGGATCACCCACAATAAAGATAATATCAACATCATCTTCAATGTTTTTAATAGCTTCTTGACGTATTTTAGTAGCTGTGCATGTTTCTTTTTCAATTTCTACAAAAGGTAAAATTTCTTTTGCTTTTTCGCATAAATCATAAACATCATAAAGAGACATTGTTGTTTGATTAGTCATAACATATTTTTTAGTAGGATCTATTGTTTTTAAATCATCTATATTTGTTATTAAATGAATTCTTTTTTCATCAATTGAAATTGCGCCTTCTGCTTCAGGATGTCCCTTTTTACCAATATACAAAATTTCATAACCTTCATTTAATTTATCTTGAATAAGGTCATGAGTTTTAATTACATCTAAACAAGAGGCATCAATTACTTCTAAACCTTTTTCTTTCGCTTTATCAAATACTTTTTGACTTGCTCCATGAGCAGTAATAATGACTTTTCCTTCATTGATTTCATCTAATAGTTCTAATCGTGTTTTTCCTTTGATATCAATTGTTTGAATTCCTAAATCTTCTAAAGCATTTACAATATATTGATTATGTACAATCATTCCTAGAATATAAACAGGTGTTGTTTGGTGTGCTTGTTTTTTAGCTATTTCAATTGCACGAACAACGCCTTTACAATAACCTCTAGGAACAATACCTTTTACTAACATCTTTTATCACCTCAAAGATGATTATAACATATTTTCAAATATTTCATTGTTTTCTTTAGAAATTGGTTTTAATTCCTTTTCTATTTCATCAAAATCTATGTCATTTAAATGATTCATTGCTTTTAATAAAGTCAAACCTTGTTTGGTATTATCAATTAATGGTTTTACTTGATAGATAATAGGAATAACTTGATTTGCGATTTGAATACCTCGTATCGTTGTATGAAGAGTATGTTGTAAATTGAATTTTTTAGGCATTCTTTGAAAATAAGGATACATCTGAGGTTGATAGTAATAATAATTGGGGTTTTGATAAGGATACATAAAATCACCTACTATAAAATATGATGAAAAGGTAAAAAAGTGAAACTTAAAAAGATAAGAAAAAAATTACAAAGAAAAATAAAAGCCCTTACATTGAAATGGATGGTATGTTATACTAACAAATAGTGAGGTGTTTAAATGATTAGAATATTATTATGTTGTGGTGGGGGCTTTTCTTCAAGTGCTATTGCAACAAGGATGGAAAAAGAAATTAAAGAAAAAAATTTAGAAGATAAATACAGTATTGAATTTTTACCATTTGGTTTAGGATTAAAAGAATTAGACCGTTTTGATGTTGTTATTTTATGTCCACATTTGAAGGTAGAATTAGATAGAGCTTTAAAAAATCAAACAATTGATAAACCACTTTATTTACTTCCACCTAAAATGTATGGACTCATGAAATTTGATGAAATCATTGTCGATATTGAAGATGTAATGAAAATGTATCAAGAAAATCCAGTTGTACCTGTGAAATTTCCTGGAGAAGATAATTTATTACGTATTACTAGAGGTGTTGCTTATCGCCACGCACATCCCTTAAAATAGGGAAAGTTGTCGATCAATATAAGAAACCTGTTTTGCTTCTTTAATAATATCGTCTTTTTGAAAGTCTCCAATTAAAAAAGGGGACTTTTTATTATGCATTTTAACATTTTTTAAAACAGTTACACGATCGTAATTGGCATAACAATAAAGGCAACCATGTAAACACGTATTATAAACGCCAATATCATTATTTAATAAACAACGGCATCCTTGTCTAGCTTCATTTATTTTAGGTAGTTTTAATGAATGACCTAGAGCTCTTTCAATAATTTGTTGATTCATACACCCACTTGTATGAACACCTGTTGTTTTTAAAAATTCATTTTCGTGACATGAATAGATTTCAATGTTATATTTTTTTCCAATTTCTACAAATTTCTGACAAAGATAGATTTGATTTTTTTGACTTACTTCTTGAACTTCTTTAAAATTCTTTTTTGTTTTTTGATATAAATCGATAAAACTAATGACACATTGATGAGTATATCCAGTTAGTTTTTGACACATTTTTTCAAAGATTCGAAGATGATATTCAATGGTATAATAATCATTTAAAAAGATAGGGTCATAACGCCAACCAATACAATGACTTCCTATTTTTTTAGATAGTTCAATGAAGCTACGAATAATTTCGTTTTTATTGGGAACATAGGGTTCAATCGTTTGATTGTAAGGGGTGATTGTTACAAACCAGAATTGTTTATAGTCTTTGATTAAATCTAGACGTGAAAGCATTGGTTTAGGATTTTTAGTACAAAAACAAATAATATCAATGACTTGAGGATCTAAAATATATTTTGTGACTTGATGAGGGAAATAGGGATTACGAACACAGACAAAACCTTCTTGAATACGATTAAAAAACCAGTCACTAAAAAAGGCAGGAATATCTGTACGATTACCAGTATTTAAGATCATCTAATCACCTCCAACAAGAATATTATAGAATAATTATAAAAATCCATCCATAATATTTGTTGAAATGTATCAAAAATATGGTATAATAACGTGACTAAAAAAGAAAAAAGGAGGATTTTATGGCAACTTTTCAAGATTTTAAATTACAAGAATATTGTAATCAAGTAATTAAAGAGTTAGGTTTTAAAAAGCCAACCCCAATACAAGAAAAAGTCATTCCCCTTGTATTAAAAAATAGAGATATTATCGGGATTTCACAAACAGGGACAGGTAAATCACATGCTTTTTTATTACCAATCATGTCTCGTATTGATGTCAATAAAGATTGTGTGCAAGCTGTTATTACAGCACCAACAAGAGAACTTGCTTCTCAATTATTTAATAACGCTAAAACATTTACAAAATATTTACCAGAATTACGTGTTTCATTAATTGTTGGAGGAAGTGACCGTCAAAGAGCTGTTAATAAACTTTCAATACAACCACACGTGGTTATTGGAACACCAGGACGTATCAAAGATTTATCTTTAGATGCGCAAGCTTTACAAATTACAACAGCAAAAACTTTTGTAGTCGATGAAGCAGATATGACATTAGAATTTGGTTATTTAGAAGATATTGATGCTGTGGCAGGAAAAATGGCTGATGATCTACAAATGATGGTTTTCTCAGCAACGATTCCACAAAATCTAAGACCATTTTTAAAGAAATATATGCAAAGTCCAATTACTATTGAAATCGATAGTAAACTTGCTACAACAGCCAATGTTGAACATATTTTACTCGCAACAAAGCATCAAGATCGTTATGATGTTTTAAAGAAGATCATGGCAACAATTGATCCTTATATTTGTATTATTTTCGCGAATAAAAGAACAGAAGTATCAAAGATTACGCGACAATTAAGAGAAGATGGTTATAAAGTTGGAGAAATCCACGGAGATTTAGAACCTCGTGAAAGAAAGAAAATGATGCGACAAATCAATAACAATGAATATCAATACATTGTTGCGACAGATATTGCTGCACGTGGAATTGATATTGATGGTGTTTCTCATGTCATTAATATGCAATTTCCAACAGAACCTGATTTTTATATTCATCGAAGTGGACGTTCAGGGCGTGGAAACTATACAGGTATTTGTTATAGTATGTATGATACAACAGATGAAAAAAATATTGCAATTCTTGAAAGAAAAGGAATTGAATTTAAGAATATGCAACTTAAAAACGGACAATTTGTGGATTTAGGACAAAGAGAAAAACGTAAAAAACGTATTCGTCAACAAACTGAACTTGAAAAACAAGTTCAAATGATTATCCGTAAACCTAAAAAAGTAAAACCAGGATATAAAAAGAAACGTAAATATCAAGTTGAACAAGTTGTACGTAAACAAAAACGTGCGATGATTCGTGATGATATCCGTCGTCAAAAGAAAGAACGTGCCCGTCAAGCACAAATCGCTAAACGTATGGAGGAAGGCAATGATAATTGGTAGTCATGTCTCAATGTCTGGAAAAGACATGCTTTTAGGTTCAGTAAAAGAAGCTTTATCTTATGGTGCTAATACGTTTATGTTTTATACAGGCGCACCACAAAATACGAGAAGAAAAGCCATTAGTGAATTAAAGGTGGAAGAGGCAAAAGCTTTAATGAAGGAAAATAACATTGATTTAAAAAATGTTGTTGTTCATGCACCTTATATCATTAATCTTGCTAATACGGTTAAAGAAGAAACTTTTGAATTAGCTGTTAACTTCTTAAAACAAGAACTCCAAAGATGTCAAGATATTGGGACATCGATTCTTGTTTTACATCCTGGAAGTCATGTAAAAGCTGGAGAAGAAGTAGGTCTTCAACAAATCATTAAAGGTTTAAATGAAGTATTAAAAGATACACCTTATCAAGGAAAGATTGCTTTAGAAACAATGGCAGGAAAAGGCAGTGAGTTAGGAAAGACATTTGAAGAAATCAATTATTTGATTTCTCATTGTGATTATCCTGAAAAATTAGGTGTTTGTTTAGATACGTGTCATATTCATGACGCAGGATACGATTTATCAAATTTTGATGCAATTTTAGATGAATTTGATCGTATTATTGATTTAGATCGTTTACTTGTTGTTCATTTGAATGATTCTAAAAATGTTCAAGGAGCTCATAAAGATCGTCATGCAAATCTTGGCTTAGGTGAGATTGGTTTTGATATTTTAAATGGGATTGCTCATAATGAAAGAATAAAAGATGTTCCTAAGATTTTAGAAACACCTTATATTGATGGTAAAGCTCCTTATAAAGAAGAAATAGATATGTTGAAAAATCAAGAATTTAGAAATATTGAATGATGATTTTGAAACAAAGATTTCAATTTTAAACTAGTGGCAACACTAGTTTTTTTCATAATTGATTGAAATAGAATAGGTAAATAATGTTCACTACAGAGTAAAAAACGGTTTTGATCTATCACTTGATAGATTGCCTTCAAATCTTCTTCATTTAGCTCTAATGCTTGTATTTCCTTATTGCTTCTAAAATCTTCATACGATAAAAAATGTTCAATGAATAAATTTTCCATAGTTTTACGCCTCCATAGTTATATATATGAAAAAAAGATGGTTATTATGAATTAACCATCTTTAAAATTTCATCTTTGAGCGTTTGTACCATATCTTCTTGTTTAACTTTTTTAATAATTTTTCCTTTTTTGATCAATAATCCTTCTTTAACACCACCGGCAATACCAATATCGGCATTTTTTGCTTCACCTGGACCGTTAACTGCACAACCCATAATGGCTACGGTAATATCTTGATGGATATTATTTAAGAAATCTTCAATTTCTTTAGCGACTGGAATCAAATCATATTGAATTCTTCCACAAGTTGGACAAGATACAAGGGTAGGAACATTTTTAATTAACCCCAATTCTTTAAGCAATGTTTTTGCTACTTTAATTTCTTCTACAGGATGATCACTTAAAGAAACACGAATCGTATTTCCAATTCCTTGATATAATAAAGTACCAATACCTAAAGAAGATTTAATTGTTCCTCCAAGTTTTGTTCCTGCTTCTGTAACCCCTAAATGAAGGGGACAGTCAAAGGTTTCACTAGCAAGTGTATAGGCTTCAATTGTAAGCATTGTATCGGAAGATTTTAAAGAAATACAATAATCATGGAAATCTAGACTTTCCAAAATATCAATATGTTTCTTAGCACTTTCAATCATTCCTTTAGCAGTAGGACGACCATATTTTTCTAAGATATCTTTTTCTAAAGAACCACTATTGACACCAATACGAATAGGAATATGATGTTCTTTACAAGATTCAACAACGGCTTTTACCTTTTCAATACTTCCAATATTTCCAGGATTGATACGAATTTTATCAATTCCTGATTCAATCGCAATCAAAGCTAAACGATAGTCAAAATGAATATCGGCAACTAAAGGAATATGCACTTGTTTTTTAATATCTGCTATCGCATATGCATCTTCTTTGTCAAAAACAGCCATTCTAACCATTTCACAACCGGCATCTTCCAATTCTTGAATTTGTTTAACGGTTGCTTCTACATTTTTAGTTTTGGTATTTGTCATGGATTGAATAATGACATGATTATTACCACCTAATGTTAAATTTCCTACTTGAAACGCTCTTGTTTGTTCTCTTTTCATTTCTATCACCTAATACTATTATAAATTATTTTACCAGCTTTTCAAATTCATTTAACAAATCTTCAAAATAATGGAAAGCATCATCATAAAGAGCGTCATCTAAAGGATCAACACCCGCATGACTTAATAAGTCAACAGGAGATTCTTTTCCACCTGATTTTAAGAAGTTTAAATAACGTTCAACTTGTTGCGTGTCACCATTTAATATACGTTTAACGATAGCTAAAGCAACAGTCATTCCTAAAGTATATTTATAAACATAATAATCATAATAGAAATGAGGAACATAATAACAAGACCAACCTACAAGTTCATCCATTTTTACATCTTCACCAAAGTATTCTTGATTCAATTTTGCATAAAGATCAGTCATGATTTTAGAAGACATGGGTTCATTGTTTTTAGCCATTTCATGAAGACGGTGTTCAAAGTCCGCAAACATTGGTTGTCTAAAAATAAGACCAACACAATTTTCTAATTGTTCATAAATATAATAAGCTTTTTCTTCTTTAGATGAAGCATGATCCATCGTATAGTTGATAAGTAAAGTTTCATTAACGGTTGAAGCGACTTCAGCGACAAAGATACGATAATTACTATTAATATAATCTTGATTATGGCTTGATAAATACGTATGCACACTATGACCTAATTCATGGATCATAGTTGATAAAGAATTATAATCGCCAATGAAATTCATTAAAATATAAGGTTGTGTTAGGTAACTTCCGCTACTATAAGCGCCACCACGTTTACCAACAGTAGGATAGTAATCGATCCATCTTTCCTCTTTAGCACGATTAATAATAGCTAAATAATCTTTACCAAAAGGTGCTAAAGCTTGATTAATGATGTCAAAACATTCTTCAATTGTAAATTTCTTAGAAACACTTTTTACAAGAGGAACTGATAAATCATAATTATAAAGTTCATCTAGCCCAAGAATTTCTTTTTTTAAATGATTATAGCGATGGAATAAATAGCGATATTCATTATTTGCTTTATCTAAAATTTTAAAGAATAAATCCGTAGGGACATCATCATTAAAAACACTTGCTGCAAGTGGTGAATCAAAATGACGGATATCACTATAAAAAGCATCTTTTTTCATAACCCCTGAAAGCGTAGAAGCAAAAGTATTTTCAAAACGCTGATATTCTTTAAAGAAATGATGGTAGGCTTGTTTTCTAACGTCTCTATTTTTATTCTTTAAAAATTCATTAAGTGTCGCTTGATTTAATGTTTTCTTTTGACCATTGACTTCAACATCTTCAAATTCTAGGCGTAAAGAATCAAAAACTTGTTCTGCTAATTCAGAGATATTGTCTACTTTTGCAACCAATTCTTCTTGTTCTTTATCTAATAAATGAGATTTAAATGCTAAAGTATTTTCTAAAGAATACCGATAAGATTTTAAACGTTTATCTTTTAAATATTCTCTTACTGTTTCATCATTTTCAACGATTTCATTATCAACAAAAACAAGTTTAACACTTGATTGTTGAATGAGTGACATCACTGTTGCCAACATCTTTTGATATTCTTGATTTTTAGGTTCTACATCGCAGTTTAAATGCGCAAAGCAATAGGCTTTACTTACAAGCATGGACATTTCGTCACGCTTTGATAAAAAACGTAGAAACGTTTCAATGCTTTCTGTAAGCTTTCCTTGAAATGAAATCAATTCATCAAGTAATTGTTGACTGACTTCTATATCATGATAAAACTCTTGAGGATCTTGATAAATTTTAGAAAGATCCCAAGTATATTTTTCTTCTATATCTTTTCTTTCCATAAATACATCTCCTTGTAATGTAAAAATATTTTACTCTTATTTTATTTCAAAGTCTATTAACATTATAATCAAGAAAAGAAAGAATAAACAAAAAAACCAGACATTTGTCTGGTTTCAATGATTAGATTGAGTTAACTAATTTAGCTAATTTAGATTTTTGTCTAATAGCGTAGTTTTTATGATGGATTCCTTTGTTTACATAAGAATCTAATTTGCTAGAAGCGATTACTAATGCTTTTTCAGCAGCTTCTTTATTTCCAGCTTCAACTTCAGCTCTTACGTTTTTGATTGCAGTTTTTAAAGCTGATTTATAAGAAGCGTTTTTAGCTCTTTTTTTGTTATCGTTTTTATAACGTTTAATTTGTTGTTTCATATTTGCCATGATCTTTCACCTCGCTTTGCAATTTACCATTTCATTATATATAAAAAGTCAAGTAATTGCAACAATTTTGTGTAATTTGTTGGAAATAAGGTAATAATTTTTAAGGTGAGAATATGAATAAGTACAATACACATAGTGATTTGGCGAAAGAATCTTTAGAATTATTAAAGGAAGGAAAACATTATAAGCGCTTTATTGAAAAAATGGATAATTTTTCAATAGAAACCTATGAATTTTTAGAAGATACGGATTATTTGAAAAAGGGAAAGTATATCGAAATTTTTTTTAAAGAATCTTTTATGTCAATTAGTCAACATGTGACTCGACTTTTAAAAGAGATGATAGATCAAAATGATTATCCCCGTATTTTAATTATTGGACTAGGAAATCCTTATTTAACCAGTGATGCCATTGGACCACGTACCTTAAGAGACATTCGTGTGACTCATTATTTAGATGATGGTCTTAAGTTAGAAAATCATTATTATGATATTTTATCATTGACACCAGGTGTGATGTATCAAACAGGAGTTGAGACAGTTGAAGTGATTCAAGCAATGGTTGATCAGTTTCAAATTGATTTAGTGATCGCTATTGATGCTTTATGTGCAAGAGATTATCAAAAATTAGGACGTGTGATTCAAATTAATAATGTTGGGATTCATCCAGGGAGTGGTATTGGTAATCATCGTCAGGCCATTCAAGAAGAAACTTTAGGATGTCCTGTCATCGCAATTGGTGTTCCTACAGTGATTTATGCCAGTTCCATTGTAAGAGATGTTTTTCAATTAATGAAAGACTATTTTGGGGATGCTTTGGATATAAAAAATAAATTAAAGATTGGTAAAAGAAAGAAATATGAAGGAGAGCTTTCTGTAAGTCAACAACAGTATTTATTAGGGCATGTAGGAAGTCTTGAACAAGAAGAATTAGAATCGTTGCTTTATGAAATACTGACACCAGTTGATCGTAATTTTGTGATGTCTGATAAACAAATTGACGAAACGGTAGAAAAGGTAAGTGCCATTCTTTCAAAGGCTTTAAATGACTTAAGGTATAATTCTTGATTTATTTCATATATTTGAATACATACAAGGAGAGCGCCTATGAAAATAAAAGTATCTATTCAAATTATTTTCAAAATAATGATCATTGTTTTAATGATTATCTATTTACCTTCTTATAGTCATCAAAATGTGAAAGTTTTTAAAGCAATTTCAACAACGGAAGCCTTGCAGACAAGCGTACCAGTTACCTCAAGTAAGAAAATTCATCTATATAATACACATCAAGGAGAAGAATATGTTGGATATAATGTAAAAGAGGGAGCAAGTTATTTAAAGGATTGTTTAACAAAAGAAGGTTATTTTTGTGATGTTGAACAAAATGATTTTGAAAACTATAAAAATATACATCGAATTGCATATAATCAATCTTATGTTGTTTCAAAGATGTATTTAGAAAATTCTTTAAGAGAAAATGGGCAATATGATTTAGTCATTGATTTTCATCGAGATAGCCTTGATAAAAAATATTCTACACTGGTTTATAATCAAAAAAGTTATGCTAAGATTTTGTTTGTCGTAGGAAAAAGTAGTGGAAAATTTGATATGGTTAATCAATTATCTACAGAACTTTCTAACAGGGCAAATGAGAAAGTGCCAGGATTATCTAAAGGAATTATGGTAAAGAAAAATCATTATAATCAAGGGATTTGTGATCATACGATTTTAATTGAATTTGGAGGACAAAATAATACGAAAGAAGAAGTCCAAAATACAATCGAAGTGATGTCTCAAGTAATTAAGGAGTATTTACAATGAAAGAACTTTTAATTGATTTTACAATGGTCGGTTTATTATTATTTTGTATGAATGGTTTGTTGAATAATCATTATATTCAAAATGAAATGGTTTCTAAAAATATTGTTGCTTTTGAACAAAATGTACAAAAACAAAAAGAAGTTAATTCCGATGAAGGTCTCTATGATAATCAAAAAGATAATACACTTTCTTTAATTGTTAAAAAGATAAGTCAAATTTGTATCCAAATAATTCAAACAATTGTCTTGCTTATCTCTCAATTTATTAGTAATATCTTATAGAAGGAAGTGAAAAGAATGAATCAATTAAAAATCGTATTTATGGGAACAGCAACTTTCTCTGAAGCTGTTTTAAAAAACTTAATTCAACATGATTACAACATCGTCCAAGTTGTTTCACAACCAGACCGTCGTGTTGGAAGAAAAAAAGAACTTAAAATGCCTGAAGTTAAAGTTGTGGCCTTAGAACATGATATACCCGTATTTCAACCACAACGTATCAAAGATGATTATCAAGCCATTATAGATATGCAACCTGATTTAATTATTACAGCTGCTTATGGACAAATGATTCCACAAGAAGTTTTAGATTGCCCACGTCTTGGATGTATTAACGTTCATGCGTCATTACTTCCAAAATATCGTGGAGGAGCACCTGTTCATTATGCCATTTTAAATGGAGATGAAAAAACAGGAGTAACAATTATGTATATGGTAAAAAAGATGGATGCAGGAAATATCATTTATCAAAAAGAAACGCCTATTTCTAATGATGAAACAGTAGGAGAACTTTATGATCGTTTATCTATTTTAGGAGCTGAAGCGATTATTGAAGCAATGCCTGCTATTATTGAGGGGACAAATGAATCCATTCCTCAAGATGAATCAAAAGTAACATATTCTCCTGTTATTTCTAGAGAACAAGAAAAAATTGATTTCAATAAGCCAGCGGTAGAAGTTTATAACCATGTAAGAGGATTAAATCCTTGGCCTGGAGCTTATACAACGTATCAAGGAAAAACAGTAAAAATCTATCAAGGGCTTGTACATAATTGTCCAAATGCTATGACACATCACGCACACCAAGAACCTGGAACAATCGTGAAGATTTTTAAAGATGCTATTGGTGTAAAGGTACAAGATGGGGTTTATATTATTACTGAATTCCAATTAGAAGGTAAGAAACGTATGCTGGTAAAAGATTATCTTAACGGGCATAATATTTTTGAAGTTGATCAAAAGTTTGAATAGCGCTGAGGCGCTATTTTTTATATGTGACAACTTTTCGATAACCTGTTTGAAAATCAACTTCATTTTCTAAAGTTTCATGATTTTTTAAATGTTCAATATTTCTAATAACAAGCTCTGTATAATAATTACGAACACTTTGCCAAACAAAACCACCTGAACTATGAGGAGTAATTAAAACACGATCATAGCTCCATAAAGGTGAAGTTGCAGGTAAAGGTTCTTCTTCCACAACATCTAAACCAACACCATAAAGATGCCCTTGATTTAATACTTCTATTAAATCTTTATTACTGATGGCACTTCCACGACCAACATTGATTAAGACAGCATCTTTTTTCATTTTTAATAATTTATCTCTGTTAAAAATATGAATTGTTTCTTTGCTTTGTGGAAGTGATAAAATCACAAAATCGCTTTGTGGTAAAATTGTATCTAAATCATTGATTGTTGCGACTTCATCAACATAAGGAAGCTCCTTTTGGACTCTTCTTTTAATAGCGGTAATATGACAATCAAAGGCTTTTAGTCTTTTCGCAATTTCATAGCCAATATCACCATAGCCAACAATACAAACACGACTATGATAAATTTCTTTTCCTTGTTTTGAAGGAAGCCAATTTCCTTCTTTCATTTGTAAAGCATACGTTTTTAAGTTTTTACAGAAAGTAATCATCATACCAATAACATGTTCACTAATGGCAATCCCATAACTTCCACTGGCATTAGTAAGTTTAGTGGTTTTATTTAAAGTACCTTCTTTAATATATTGATCGCTTCCTGCACTATTAAGTAAGAGAGCTTGTAAATGTTCTTGATTTAAATTTAAATCAAGATGTGGATTTCCCACAATGACATCAACTTGATCAATATCTTCTTGAGTTGGTCTTCTTTTAATAAGAACAGTATCATTTATAAAATATTCTTGGATTTTTTTACTTTCGGCCTCTTGTAATGGGGCACATACTAAGATTTTCATAAATCCACCTCCAAGTACATTTTATCAAAAATTATTTTTTTCGCCAATTGGCACTAAAAGACTTGTTTTTACTTTCTTCAATACCACGATGTCCATAAGCTTCCGCCGTATCAAAAAAGTACAATCAAATTGATAAGCTTCTTGAATAGCTTCAATACCTAACTTTCTTTTGGTTGGTACTATGTCAAGATTTTTTATTATCGCTTGAATGTTAGATGAATGTCCATCCTTCTTTAAAAGAAGACTATTTTTTACCTTATGGGATTGTCTGTAAGAGAAATTCTTCTCAAAAAATGGAAGAATTTCTTTCTATGATTGAAAAGATTCTCTCGAAGTTATGAAAGTGTTTTCAAAATAAAATAAATTATAGTAAAATAAGATTAGATTGAAATAAAGGGGAAATGGCAATGAGAATGGTTGATTTAATAGAATATAAAAAGAATAATGGAGAATTCAATCAGCAACAAATTCAATTTATTATAGATGGTTATGTTGATGGAAGTATTCCTGATTATCAAATGTCAGCATTATTAATGGCAATTTGTTTTCAAGGACTTACTGCAAAAGAAACGGCAATGCTTACACAAGCGATGGAATATAGTGGAGATATTATCGATTTATCTAAAATTGAAGGTGTTAAAGTAGATAAACATTCTACCGGGGGTGTTGGTGATAAAACATCTCTTGTCTTAGGACCTATCGTTGCGGCTTGCGGTGGTAAAGTAGCTAAAATGTCAGGAAGAGGTTTAGGACATACCGGTGGAACATTGGATAAATTAGAATCGATACCAGGTTTTAATATTTATGTATCAGAAGAAGATTTTATCAAACAAGTCAATGATATTGGTTTAGCCATTATTGGACAAAGTGCCACACTTGTACCCGCTGATAAAAAAATTTATGCTTTACGTGATGTTACTGGAACGGTTTCATGTATTCCTTTAATTGCTTCATCCATTATGTCTAAAAAACTTGCCAGCGGGGCAGATACGATTTTATTAGATGTCAAATATGGAAATGGTGCTTTTATGCAAACGTTAGAAGATGCTAAAAAGCTTGCTCAAACAATGATCGACATTGGAAAACATTGTCATAAAGATACACGTGCAACTATTTCAAGTATGTCACAACCTTTAGGAAAGGCAATTGGTAATAGTTTAGAAGTCATTGAAGCAATTGAAACGCTTAAAGGAAATGGACCTCAAGATTTAGAGGAACTATGTTTAAAAGCAGGAAGTACAATGCTTGTTCAAGCAAAACTTTATCAAGATGAAAAAGAGGCGTATAAAGCATTACAAGAGGTAATTTCTAATGGAAAGGCTTTAGAAAAACTCAAAGAAATGGTTCAAAGACAGGGTGGAGATGTTTCATATATAGAAAATCCTGAACTATTTGAAAAACCAAGTGTTATAATGGAAATAACTTCAAAGGAAACAGGTTATGTCAAAGCATTAGAAGCAAAGAATTTAGGAATTGTTTCAATGAAATTAGGTGGTGGTCGCATGACTAAAGATGAAGATGTTGATCATGCTGTAGGACTTGTTTTAAATAAAAAAATAGGGGATCATGTAGAAATCGGTGAAACGTTATTGACTGTTTATGCAAGAAATAAAGTGAGTCAAGAAATCATAGAAGAAATTTATCAAAGTTATACAATTGTGGATGAATTTGTTGAAAAACCTATTTTGATTGAAGAAATCATGAAGTAAGAGGTAAGAAAAATGAAGTATGTATTTTTTGATATTGATGGAACAATTCGTGGGAAAAGTAGAGAAATTACAAAAAGAAATAAAGAAGCTATTTGTAAGTTAAGAGAAAATGGACATAAGGCTTTCTTATGTACAGGAAGAGCACCTGTTTCGATTACACAAGATATTTTAGATGTAGGTTTTGATGGTGTTATTTCAGCAGCGGGAAGCTTTATTCAAATTGATGGTGAGTATATCTATGAAAACTTTTTAGATAGTAAGCTTTTACAACAAGCTATTGTTTTATTTTCTAATGCACAAGTTGGCTTTACTCTTGAAACGAAAGATGAACTTTTTCAATCAGGTTATGCTAGAGAGTATATGGAAAGAAGACAAATCAAAGATACACAAGCCAATCCAGAATTAGCTCGTTTCTTTGAAAAACGTAATCAAGCCTTCAAACCAATTACTGAATATGATCCTGGTAAAGATAAAGTGACTAAAATTGTTTTTATTGCATATGATAAATATGCATTGCTTGATACAGTGCCTCATTTAAGTAAAGATTTTAATGTCGTTGTTTTTTCTAAACCAGAAGATGATTTTATTAATGGGGAAATTATTTCAAAGAACTGTACGAAGGCAGATGCCATTGAAAGAGTGATGGATTACTATCATGCAAATATGGAAGATACAATTGCTTTTGGAGATAGTATGAATGATTATCAAATGCTTGAAAAAGCAAATCAAGGAATTGTTTTTGAAGGAGCAAAGGAAAAGTTATTAGATATTGCTTATGATACTTTCAAAGATCCTGATCAAGATGGAATTGCCTTAAGCTTAGAAAAACTAGGCTTAATATAGAAAGGAAAGGTACGTATGGGAAATGTACTACTTGCAAGAATACTTGAATACTTTAATGGAACTCTTTTTTTAGATGATAATTATCGTTTTTGTGTATTCTTTATTGAAAATTATATAGATTTTTATAAAATGACATTAGAAGAAGTGGTTGAAAAATCAAAGATTTCTAAAGAAGCAATTTTAAATTTTTTAAGTCATTTGGGATTTGATGATTATGCTTCTTTCCAAGATAAGCTTTATGCCGATGTTATTTTAAGACAAGATCAAATTCGTTCAAGAATGCTTGGTTTAAAAATGGATGATCTTTTTAAACAAGTGCATTTATGTGATGATAAAGAAAAATTTATTGAAGATCTCGATCATATTTGTCATGATATTTCAACGTCTAAAAGAGTGGTTATTATTGGAGCACTTTATCCAATTTCTATTGCCGTTGAATTTCAAACAGATTTGATTACTTTTGGAAAGCCTGTTTTCCAATATCATTCTTTTGATACACAATTGGATCTCAATAAAGATGATTATGTTATATTTGTTTCGGCCACAGGAAGAGCTTATGATGCTTTCATGAATGATCATCAAGATTTTGATATCAATAGATCTCAATTCTTACTCATTACACAAAATAAAAAATATAAGAGTCAAATTGGGGATGAACGTGTGATCTATGTTGCAAGTTCAAGACATGATAGTATTGATTTTAACTATCGTTTGATGACAATCTTTGATATTATGCGAGTAACGTATTATAAAAAATATCATTTTATTTAAAGGGGAGGATGTTATGAATATACTACTTTCAAGAATTTTAAAATATTTAAATGGTACATTGTTTCTTGATGATGCGTATCGTTTTTGTGTATTCTTTATCCTTCATTATCAAAACTTTGGAGATTATTCGTTAGAAGAAGTTGCAAATGAATTAAAGACAACACCAGAAAGTATTTTAAACTTTTTAAAATATTTAGGTTTCTATGATTATCAAACATTTGTAGAAACTTATTATAAACATAAACGAATACGTCTTGAACAGATTGAAGAACGTATGGAAAATCTCAATATTTGTACGTATGTTGAACGCATTAAAGTTTCTAATGATAATAAAGAATTTTTAAAGAAAATAGAAGAAGTCTGTACAAAAATCCATGAATCAAAACGAGTAATTCTTGTAGGGGCTCTTTATCCTATGTCTATTGCGGTAGAATTTCAAACAGATTTAATTTCTTTTGGGAAAACAGTTTTACAATATCATACGTATGATAAAGATATGATTTTTAATGAAAATGATTATGTTATTTTTACTTCTTCTTCAGGAAGGTCTTTAGAAGGCTTTATGTATACAAGAACAAATCTTTCATTACAAAATACGACATCTTTGCTTATTACCCAAAATCCAACCTATGCAAGAAGAAAATTAACTACAGATACGATTCAAGTACCAGGAAGATTTGATGGTATTAACTTTAACTATCAAATTATGACGATCTTTGATTTAATTCGTGTGATGTATTATCAAAAATATATTGAAAAACAGGGATAACCTGTTTTTTTAAGGAGAAGCAATGAAACAAAAACTACTCAATTATCAACCTTTTAATGAACAAGAAGAAAAAGATAAAGAACTTTTACTTAAAGTGATTGAACAAAAAGATGTTCTCACATGTAAAAATACAATAGGACACTTCACTGTTTCTTGTTGGGTTTTAAATCAAAGTCATGATAAGGTTTTAATGTGTTATCATAAAATTTATAATTCTTGGTGTTGGCTTGGAGGACATGTTGATGGGCAAAAAGATTTTAAAAAAGTGGCATTAAAAGAATTTCAAGAAGAAAGTGGTTTAAAACATGTTCAGTTTTTAAAGGATGACCCTTTTTCAATTGAAGTTTTAACTGTTAATGGACATATTAAAAATGGAGTTTATGTATCCAGTCATCTCCATTACAATATTACCTATTTAATGGAAGCTGATGATCAAGAAAGATTAATTATTAAAGAAGATGAAAATAAAGGATTACAATGGTTTGACTTTGAAGAAGCTCTAAAAGCTTCTACAGAACCATGGTTGGTCGAAAATGTTTATAAAAAATTAAATAAAAAAATAGAAAAAGGTTATCATTAAACGATAGCCTTTTTCAAATTTTCTAAATCTTCTTCATTTGGATGATTTAGTGCCTCATAGTAGTTTTCAATAAGTAAATCAATATTTTTTGGTGCCTTGTCACTTTCTTTTAAAGAAAGATAACGTTGAAGAACAGAGTCAGGCATCTTTCCTTGACACATAAAACTTCCAACAACTTCATTGGTTGAATCAATGCTTTCTTTCACTTTATTTATAATACGTTTAAAATATTCTTCGCTTTTTCCGAAACCAGCAGTTCCAAAGAGAAAGATTTTTTGATGATGCAATGTTTTTAAATAATCTAAAGCTTCTTGATTGGCGTTTCCTTTATCTGTCCAAAAACCAACATAGATTGTTTTTGAATCATTGATATTGTCTTTTAAAAAATCTCCAAGGAGTTTGGTGTTTCCTGTTTGACTAAAATAATGAATCATCTTTTACAACTCCTGCAACTTTTGTAATAGGCATTGCAAAGGCAATCCCTGTATTATGTTTTTTTAAACCGCCCAAAGCTTTATCAATTGTATCAAAAACAAGATCTGTTTGTTCATCGTTAATAATGAAAAACATTGTTTTACTATCAGGACGTGCTTGTTCAAGGAAAAGTCTTAAAGAACCTAAGATATAACTTTCATCACTTTCTTGAATATAAGAAATCATTCCCTGAGAATCAAGAATCGTTCCACCACTTACTCCTGCTTTTTTTAAACTTGTTAATAAATTTTGTAAAAGTTCTGTTTTATGTAAAACAACAAATACTACTTGCATAATTGTCACCTCTCAATGTTATTGTACACTGATTTTAGTTTTTAAAAAAGATATTTCTCAAAGAGAAAATTATTTAAAAGTTTGAATGTGTTGGTAAAGAGCACCAATTAAATTAGCGTCATTTCTAAATTTACAAGGAACAATTTCAGGATGATAAACATCAAAGTGTAAATTATCAAAAATTTCATTCATATTTTTATTAATGAGTTCAATAAGTAATGGTTGGGCAGATATACCACCACCAATAGCCACTTTTTCACAATCAAAAATAATGTGTACATTAAAGATTTGAGTTGCGACTTCCTTGGCAAAAGCATCGATTCCTGCAATGACTTTTTCATTACCCTTATTAGCCATTTCAAAGATTTCAATTCCAGTATATTCTTTGTCTGTTTCAAGTGCCTCTTGAACACGTTGTAATAACCCAGAAATACCATTTCTCGTACACCAAGCATGATTCCAAGTAAAAGGATCTAAGTTGTTTGTTTTAATAAAAGAAAATTCACCCGCTGAAAAATGTTTTCCTGTATGAACTTTATGATCTTTAATCAAACATCCACCAATTCCTGTTCCTAAAATAACCACAGCGCCATCTTGAATATCTTGGAGATTTCCAAAACCAATTTCCGCATTGGCGGCACATTTAGCGTCATTACCAATTGTAATGTTTGTTGGACAACGCTTCTTTAAAACTTCTACAGTTTCTAATTTATCAATATAACGTAAAGCACCACCAGTATATTGATAGCCTCTTTCAGGATCAATGATACCAGGCATAGAAAGAGCCATACCATCTATCTGATCTTGAAATTGATCATAGATTTTTCCAATTGTTTCAATAAAGTTTTCAAGGGTGTCCATAGGAGTTGGTACACTTGATTTTTCTAAAATAGTTAAATCTTCTTGCAATAGCGCATATTTGATGGCACTGCCACCAACATCTAATGTTAAATATGTTTTCATAAACTTCCTCCCATACATTATTATATAATAGAAGAAATGAAATAGGTATCATTTTTGTTTATTCATATCTTTTAAACAAGGCCCTTCTATAAGTTTTCCATAACAATCAAAAACAGATTGATGACAGGGACAATGCCATATTTGATTTTTTTCATCAAAAGAAAGTAGACCTTTTAAATGAGGACAGTAGGGAGAAAAATAATGATAAATGCCTTGCTTATCTAAATAAACAGCATAGAGTTTATGATTGATTTTCATTAATCCTCCTTGACCTCTTTGTAAATTTTTCTTGGTACGAAAATGAAATTTGACATAACCAAGATAAAGGTGATGAAGCATTTGTTTCAAATATATTTTAGAATAGCTTAAAGAATAATAATGACAAGAAAATAAGGAAAGATAGGCATTATCGTTATTTAAATAAAGATCTTTAATGATTTTAGACGCTAAAAAAGAATTTGTCATACCCCATTTTTGAAAACCATAAATAAAATATTCATGTTCTTTATAACGCCCCATATAAGGAATACCTCTTAAAGGAATCGTATCTTGTGCAAACCAGTCCTTACTCTTAGAATTAATAACTAAAGCATGATTTTTTAAAGGACGATAACTTTCTGTAAAATCAATAGAGAGGGTACATTGATTTCCTGTTCTTTGTTTTAAATCAACACTTTCTAAAGATTGAAACATTTTTAAAAAGTAGAAACCTTTTTTTATAAAAGGATAACGCGAGGCATGAATGAGATCTTGACAGATAATACGATGTCCTTGTACATAGACAAGAAAATCGTTTTTTCTTTTTATGATTTTATCAACACGACTATGTTCATAAAATTGAACATTTTTCTTTTGACAACATTTCACAAGATGATAGAGATATTTTAAAGGATGAAAGATATATTGATGATGCAAACTGATTGTTTTTAAATGTTTTTGATTGTCAAAAACAGTTTCACCAAAGAGGTGTAAATAATGTTGTTCTTTTTCAAGCATTCCAACATTTTTTAAATCATCGGTATATAAAGACATCGTACATTCTTTTAAACAACAATCGATTTTTTCTTTTTCAATTAAATCTTTAATACCTTTCATTGCTTCTTTTTGACTTTGATAGTAGAGATAAGCTGTTTCAATATTATAATGTTTTACAAGTTTTTGATAAATAAGATCTTGTAAAAGAGTAATTTTAGCCGTTGTATGTCCACTGGTATGACTACCTAAAAGATTCTTTTCAACAATAGTTATTTGTTTACCTGTTTCTTTTAATTGATAAGCGCATGAAATGCCGGATAGACCACCGCCAATAATAAGAATATCGGTTTTTATATCTTTATTTAATTGTTTAAAACAAGGATGTTGACTTGTCTTTTGCCAATAAGATTCATTCATAAAATCACCTGCTTTATTATGAAACAAAAACGCATTTTTTATACAGAAAATGATATAATAATCAAAAGGATAAAAAAGATTTATAAATTTTGGAGGTATACATGAATATAACAGTTTATTTAGGGGCAAGTAATGGAAATGATCAAAATCTTATTTTAGCAGCAAGAAAACTTGGAAAGTGGATTGGCGAAAATGGACATACACTTGTTTATGGAGGCTCTAAATGTGGTTTAATGGGAGAATTGGCGGAAAGTGTATTAAAGGCAAAAGGAAAAGTCATAGGTGTGGAACCACAATTTTTCATTGATGCCGGTTTTGATTATCCTAAAATAACACAATTAATTGTGACACAAGATATGAGTGAAAGAAAAACAAAAATGATTGAATTAGGGGATGCTTTTATTGCTTTTCCAGGAGGAACAGGAACTTTAGAAGAAATTACAGAAGTCATGTCTAAAGTCTCATTGAAACATTTAAAGACACCTTGTATGCTTTATAATTTAAATGGATATTATGATGATTTAAAGAAACTTTTAGATAAGATGATTACTTTTGATTTATCCTCTAAAGAAAAACAAGAAGGTATTTATTTTGTGGAAAATTTAGAGGAGATAAAAGAAATATTAAAATAAGAAAATCGATGAAAATGATTTTCTTTTTTTACAAAATCAACTACAATAAAGGCATTGGAGGATTATTATGAAAGTACTAGCAAGTGATTATGATGGAACATTATTATTTAATGAAAAATTTAAAGAAGGAGATTTAAAGAAAATCAAAGAGTTTCAAAAAGCGGGTAATTTATTTGGTTTATGTAGTGGAAGACCTTTTAAAGGCATCTATGAATTTTGTAAGCCTTATATTGATTTTGATTTCTATATTCTATGTACAGGAGCACTTGTACTTAATAAAGAAAGAGAAGTTATTTATAAAAGTACGATTTCTAAACATTTATTACATGAATTTTATGATCGTTATCAAAAAGATTATGATATTTTTATTCAAGCCAATATGCAAATCTATACATTTTTAAAAGAAGACTTAGGTTCAATGGTTAGACAAGTTATTACTTCTTTAGATGAAGTAGAAGGAGATATTTATGGTTTATCCATGAATGCAAAAACAGATGAAAACGCTAAAAAAGTGTGTCTTGATATTGAAGAACATTTTCCTGAATTAACTGCACATCAAAATAAAGAATATATTGATATTACTGAAAAAGGATGTTCTAAAGGTTTAGGAATTTTAAAATTAAAAGAATTAATGCATTTAGAGGAAGTTGCCGGAATTGGGGATTCGTATAATGACATTCCTATGTTAGAAACCGTGGATCATTCTTTTACTTTTCCAACATCACCAGAAAGTTTAACATCGATTGTTGATGATGTAGTTGATAGTGTGGAAGAAGCGCTTGATATTTTAATGAAAGAATAATGAAAATATTACAACAACTTAAAGAAAATCATTATACCGAATCAGAACAACAAGTCATTGATTATTTATTAGATCATTTAGAAGATTTAACTTTACTTCCAATCAATGATCTGGCAAAAAAGAGCTATACTTCAAATGCCACGATTATTCGTTTATGTCATAAAGTAGGCTATCAAGGGTATCGACAATTTAAATTGGCTTTATTACAGGAACTTGAAGCTAATAAATATATGATAAGTCAAGTAGACTATACAATCCCATTTCAAGTCAATGAAACAAGTGAACAAATCATTCAAAACATGTTTTCTCTTTATCAAGAAAGTATTCAACAAGTCTATCATCATTTATCTATTGAGACCTTAAATAAAATAGCAACATTGATGGTACAAAAGAAAAGAGTTTTTATTTATGGCTATGGCGATAGCCAAATAACAGCAGCAAACTTTATTAATAAACTTGCAAAGCTTAACTTATTTCCTGTCTTAGCAACTCAATATGGGGAAGAAATCTATATTTCCAAACAATTACAGCCAGGAGATTTTGCTTTGTTTATCTCTTATAGTGGAGAAAATACATCCCTTTTAGAATGTATGAAAATCTTAAATCAAAAAGGAATTCAAACAGCTTTGGTTACTGCTAATCTTCAAAGTCCACTTGTTGTTTATAGTCAATATCAGATTATGATTCCTGACTATGAAAAACAAAACAAAATTGCAACCTTTTATTCTCAACTTGCTTTTATGTACATCTTAAATAATTTACATGCCCTTATTTATCATCTTAAAAATAAGTGAACCAAAAGTTCAGTTTAACTGAGCTTTTTTTCATTTACCTTGAACCTTATTTCCATAATGAGATGCATCTCTTAAAAAGAGAAAGAAGGTATGTTATAACAAAATTGAGGTGAAATAGATGACAAAAGAAGAAGTCTTACAATTAGAAAAAGAACTTTCTTTTCAAGAATTCAATAATCATGATGCCTATCAATTAGGACAAATCATTGTAGATCATATTGAAAAAAATCATTTAAAAAATGTTAGAATCCGTATTGTTTTAGATGGAGATATTGTTTTTCAATATTTGATGGATGGTAAAAAAGGAGTCATTTGGCTTGATCGTAAACAAAAAACAGTTGAAAAATATGGACATAGTAGTTATTACATCTATTTAGAAAATGAAGAAAATAAAACGTATCAAGAAGATGAAAAAGATGAAAGTCTTGTTATTTGTGGAGGAGGTTTTCCTTTAATTATTCATGATGAATTAAGAGGAAGTATTCTTGTTTCAGGGCTCGTCCATGATGAAGATCATCAAGTCATCGTTGATTGTTTAAGGAAACTAAAAGATGAAGGCACTTGCAAGTGATATAGATGGCACACTTGTTTTTAATCAACAAATAAAAAAACAAGATAAAGAGGCTATTGAAAAGTATCAAAAAAAACATCTTTTTGGAGTATGTAGTGGAAGACCTCGATGTGCCCTATTTGATTTAGAAAAGCTAAAATTAGATTTCTATATTCTTTCTTCAGGAGCAATGATCTTAGATAAAGGTTTCAATATCATTCAAGATTTTTCAATGAAAAAAGAAATCGTTCAACAAATCTTTAATGAATATAAAAAGAAAGCACATATCATTTTACAAACAGGAAATGCAGATGTCTTTTATGCAACCCTTAAAGAAGATTATAATCCTAAATTAAAAGTCATTTCTTCTTTTAAAGAAGTAGAGCATGAAATAATTTATGGCATATCTCTTGTTTTTAAAGATGACAAAATAACCAAGAAAGCATGTCTTGAAATTAATCAAAAATATCAAGAAGTTGAAGGTTTTCAAAATAGAAATTCAATTGATATTGTAAGAAAAGGCTGTTCAAAAGGAACAGGGATCAAAATCATTAAAGATTATTATCACTTAGAAAAGGTAGCAGGAATAGGGGATTCCTATAATGACTTACCGATGTTAAAAGTCGTAGATACAGCCTTTACTTTTAAAACATCCCCTCAAGAAATACAAAAACAAGTACATTATTGTGTTAATGATATTGCTGAAGCAATAGCGTTATTGGAGGTAGAAAAATGAATTTTGGAATTATAGGTTATGGAAACATAGCGCGTAAGTTTGTTAAAAGTATTACTTATACTAGTGGGGGAAAAGTGCATGCCATTGCCTCACATTCTTTAGATGAAAACGACAGTTACTTACAAAGTCATCCTTTAGTTAAACTTTATCGTGATTATGAGGAACTTTTAAAAGCTGAAGATATTGAGGCCGTTTATATTGCAGTTCCTCACTATGAACATAAAAAATGGATTATAGAAGCCATTAAACATCATAAAGCGGTTTTATGTGAAAAACCACTTGTCTTAAAAAGTGAAGATATTGATGAAATTAATCAATATGTTAAAGAATATCAAGGCTATTGTTTAGAAGCTTTTAAAACAAAATTTAATGTAGGTTTTGATTATTTAAAAGAAGATTTAAAGTTGATTGGAAAATTAAAATCAATTGAAGCAAACTTTTGTTTTGATGGGACAGATAAAAAAGATTCTTACTTGTTTGATCCAAAACAAGGTGGGGCTTTAAATGATGTAGGAAGTTATGTCGTTGGTTTTGTCCTTGCTTTAGTGGATGCACCAGTTGAAAGTGTTGAATCTCATATTGAAAAAGAAAATGAGATTGAAATGAATTTTAAAGCAACTTTAAATTTTAAAAATGAAGTTCAAGGAAAAGTAGAAGGTTCAATTAATTATAATAAAGAACGTTATGCTTTAATTAAAGGGGATAAGGGAGAAATCTATGTCCCAATGTTTAACCGTGTGGTTGAATACACAATTCATTTAGAAAATGAAGTCATTCAAAAAACATATCCAATTGAAGGAGATGACATGACTTTAGAAATACAAGCTTTAATTAATCATAATCAATCAACACATACTTTACAAGATTCAAAAAAATTACAAGAAACAATTGAAAGAATTAGAGAGGAAGCAAAATAATGAAACTAGGAATTTTAGGAACAGGAATGATCGTTAAAGATGTTCTTACCATGTATCATGAACTTGGCGTTGAAAAGACTTATCTTTTTTCAACAAAAAAATCAAAATCACAAGCATTAGAACTAATTGAAAAATATCATTTAGATAAAGTTTACACAGATTATGATGAATTACTTCAAAGTGATGTTGATACAATTTATTGTGCTTTACCTAATCATCTACATTATGAATTTTCAAAAAAAGCTTTAGAAAATGGTAAAAATGTAATTATTGAAAAACCAATTACAGCGAATAGTAAAGAATTAGAAGATTTAATTGAAACCGCCAATAAAAAGAATCTCATGATTTTTGAAGCTATGAATTTACATTACACACCTGCTTTTCTTTCATTAAAAGAAGATTTAAAGAAATTAGGAGATATTAAAATTGTTTCATTTAACTATTCGCAATATTCATCAAGATATAATGCTTTTAAAGAAGGAACAATTTTACCAGCTTTTGATTTTCATAAAGCTGGTGGAGCTTTAATGGATTTAAATGTTTATAACATTCATGCTTTAATCGATTTGTTTGGGAAACCTGTTTATCATAAATATATGGCAAATATTGAAAGAAATATTGATACAAGTGGGATGATGATTTTTGATTTTGAACATTTTAAAGCGTTATGTATTGGGGCTAAAGATTGTAAAGCGCCTTTAATGAATACGATTCAAGGAAACTTAGGAGCAATCGTTGTTAAATGTCCGTTAAGTCAAATGACAGAATATGAAATCTGTTATAACGATGGGACAAGTGAAGTAAAATCTTTTGAAAAGAAACATCGTTTAATTTATGAATTTAAAGAATTTATAAGAATGATTAAAGAAAATGATGTTAAAAAACAAAAAGAAATGTTAGAACTTTCATTATTGATTTCTAAATTAATGGAAGAAGGAAGAATGCAAGAAGGGATCGTGTTTGATAATGATAAATAATAAAATTGTTTTAGGATATATTGGAAATGGAAAAAGTACCAATCGTTATCACTTACCATTTGTGATGCAAAGACCGGATAAGTTTATTGTTAAAACAATTTATAATCCACGTATTCATCATGATATATGGGATGAAATTGAAGGAGTCAACTATACTGAAAATCAAGATGATATTTTCTTAGATGATGAAATTGATATGGTGGTTGTATGTACAGGACATCATTATCATTATGAATATACTAAAAAAGCACTTGAACATAATAAACATTGTTTATGTGAAAAGCCTTTTATGGAAAATAGTGAACAAGCTAAAGAAATCTTTGCACTTGCAAAATCAAAAGGACTTTATTGTTCAGCTTATCAAAATAGAAGATATGACAGTGACTTTTTAACTGTACAAAAAGTGATTGAATCAGGGAAATTAGGAGATTTATTAGAATTAGAAATGCATTTCGATTACTATCGTCCTGAAATACCTGAAAGTGTTGATCATTTTGATCCAGCAATGTCTTATTTATATGGACATGGTTGTCATACTTTAGATCAAGTCATTTCTTACTTTGGAAAACCTGATGATATTCATTATGATGTAAGACAACTTTTAGGAACAGGTCGAATGAATGATTATTTTGATCTTGATCTTTATTATGGAACATTAAAAGTATCCGTTAAATCAAGTTACTTTAGGGTAAAATCAAGACCTTCTTTTATTGTTTATGGTAAAAAGGGAATGTTTGAAAAATATAGTAAAGATCGACAAGAAGAACATTTAAAACTTTTCCATATGCCTACTAATAGTGATTTTGGAAAAGATTTACCAGAACATTATGGAACCCTTACTTATTATGATGAAGATGGTATTTATCATGAAGAAAAAGTTCCAACAGTTGACGGCGACTATGCACGTGTGTATGATGGTATCTATGATAGTATTGTAAATGGTAAGGAACAAGTCATCCAACCATGGCAAACAATTCTACAAATGGAAATGTTAGAAACAGGAGTAAAGGATTTAAAATAGTATGAAAAAATATTTTTTCTTTGATATTGATGGAACACTAACTGATTTAAAAACACATCAAATTGTCCCAAGTGCGAAAATTGCTTTAGAAAAGCTAAAACAAGCAGGACATTTTGTTTGTTTGAATACAGGAAGAGCCCATTATAAAGCAGAAAAGACAAGAAAAGAATTTAATTTTGAAAATATGGTCTGTAATGGGGGCAATGGAATTGTATTAGATGGTATTTTAAAAGAAAATATCCCCTTAGATAAACAAGGAGCTTTAAAAATCATTCAAGAAGCTAAAGAAAAAGGGATTGGTTATTTAGTAGCAATCAATGATAGTCAAGAAGTCTATGGTGAAAATGATTTATTTATTCAACAAGTAGGCTATCGTAAAGAACCAACAACTTATATCTTAGATCAAGATTTTGATTATACACAAGTAGAAAACTTTTATAAAATCTATCTTGCTTTAGATGAAAAAGAAGAAGCTTCTTTTCAAAACAAAGATCAATTAGGTTCATTACGTTTTGAAAAAGAATACTTAATGTTTCAACCAGATAATAAAAAAGGCGGTATTTTCAAAATGATGGAAATACTCCAAGCACCTATTCAAGATGTAGTTGTCTTTGGTGATGATTATAATGATCTTGATATGTTTGATAAAGATTTATGGACAGGTGTCGCTATGGGAAATGCCTGTGATGCTTTAAAAGAAAAAGCAACTTACATCACAGATAAAAATGTTGATGATGGTATTTATAATATCTGTGAAAAAATGGGTTGGTTTTAATAAAAAATGAAGGAACCGAAATTATGGTTCCTTTTAACATAGAAAAATATATTTTCTATACTTTTTTATTTTGATTGACGATGCTCTGCAACCTGAATCAATTGTCACATTATTTTTAGCCCGTGCCAGGCTAGGGGTCCAATCACCTTCCCATGGTTTGACTATCTACATCAATGATTGTGTAGGTAAGCCAGTAGAATTGCATGCGCTATCTACCACACACTAGAACTAATAAGTAGTCATCCATCAACACTTATTTTTCACAAGAGTTTTATAATAAATTTGTTTCATTTTCAATCATTGTGTTGTTGTATTTAACCTCTTGATCATAAAAACAAACCTGTTAATCAAGATGAATTTACTCTATAAAACCTCCTTTATATAATGAAATTATAAAAAAGGAGGTTTGTATCA
Organism: Faecalibacillus sp. MSK20_93; assembly: GCF_020589945.1. Taxonomy (NCBI): domain Bacteria; kingdom Bacillati; phylum Bacillota; class Erysipelotrichia; order Erysipelotrichales; family Coprobacillaceae; genus Faecalibacillus; species Faecalibacillus sp. MSK20_93. Next base: position 102,209 of record NZ_JAJDKA010000002.1, read on the forward strand.
TGTTGGAATTAAAGAATATAACAAAAAGATATGATGAGAAAATTATCTTTGAAAATTTAAATGTTCAATTTAATAAGACCAATACAATCAATGGGATTATTGGAAAAAGTGGTAGTGGAAAAACGACGTTATTTAATATCCTATTTGGTTTAGATAATGATTACGAAGGTATATATACAATAGATAAACAAGATGTTAAATCATTCGATTTAAAAAAATGGGATGAAATGAGAAGAAATGAAATACACATCGTTTTTCAAGATTTTAAGCTCATTGAAAATTTTACAGTCTTAGAAAACTTAATACTCACACTTAATTGTAAAGAAATAGAAGCTTTAGACGCTTTAGGAAAACTAGATATTTTAAGTTTAAAAAATACAAAGGTAAAAAATATCAGTGGTGGTGAAAAACAAAGACTTGCTATTGCAAGAGCGCTTATAAAAAATCCCAAAATATTGTTATTAGATGAGCCAACTGGAAATCTCGATGATGTTCATGCTGCAATGATTATGAAGACAATTCAATCATTAAGAAATGAACAGATGATGATTTTTATTATTAGCCATGATCAACGTGTGATGGATTATTGTGATAATATTTATGTTTTAGAAAATAAAACATTAAAATTAGAAAAAGAAAATAAAGAAAATATTGTTTCATATCAAAAGAAATCATCAGCCTCCAAGGCTAAAATTCATCATATTAAATATATTTTAAAGACAATTCAAAGAAATATCAAAGATATCATTATAAATTATATACCTGTATCTATTATTTTTATGTTGTTTATGACAATTTTTTTATTCTTTTATAGTGTTTCCATTAATGATCTTTATGAATTTTATTCAGGTATTGATAATAAAACCATTTATGTATCAACAACCCATTATACAAAACAATATTTAAATGATTGTGCAAAAAATAATTATGTTATCATTTCTAATGATGGAGCTCGCATTAGCTTTTCAAATAAAGATTTAAAAGACGTTCAAAATATTTCAGGAGTTAAAGAAGCAAAATTATATAATGGTAATGTAGAAACAAGCGTTGATGATAAGGGTAATGAATTAAATCTGGTGTTATATAAAGATTCTTTTTCAAATAAAATTAAGAAAACAAAAAGTTATGTTCATTTTCCAGATAAAGTTCAAATGGAGTTTAAAACATTAACAGTACCAAGCTCTTATATGAAACATTATAATCCAAAACATATAGATCTTCTTTATGGTACTTACCCAGAAAAAAATGAAATTCTTATTCCTGATTTTCTAGCTTACAATTATCTTAAAAATGAAAATCTAAATGCTCTTATTAATCAATCAATAGAATTACCAATTATTAATGAAAAAAGAAACCAAATAAATCAAAAATATAAAGTATCTGGTATTTATAAAACAAATTATGAAAATAATATTGGCTTAACAGAATATATTTATACAAGTTATCAAAATTATGATTTTTTAGAACTTTTTCAAACTCTAGAAAGTTATAAAAATCATGTAAATGATTTTAATCAAGAAAATAAATCCCATGATATCCATAAAACTGTATTCAGAGATTATGATTCTTACTTAAAAGCTATTGGAACTGGTCTTGATGATATGACCATTGTTTGTAAGTCACAAAAAGATGTAAAAAATGTCACGAAAGAATTAAATAGATTATTTCCTCATCTACGCTTAATGTCTCAATATGAATTTAAAAATGGTGAATTTAGAGAGTCTTATATTCAAACGGTTTTGATTAATGTAGGAATTATTATTTTAGTAGCTGTGATTCTTGGTATTGTTATTTTGTTTTTAAATAAGGGTTATATAAAAAAACGTAATCGTGAACTTGCAGTTTTATATGCCTTAGGAAGAAGTAAAAGAGATGTGATAGTCATTATTTTGTTAGAACATCTATTGATTTCAACAATTGCTTTTATTATGGGATATCTTGGTTTATCAATGATAAGAATGTTTTATTTAAGATATGTTTCAACATTTAATTTTTTATCATTGATGTTTAATGGGAAAGTTATTTTTTATATTTATTTGTATATTGTTTTAATGACTTTTATCTCTGTTGTATTTTCTGTTCATGGCATTAATAGAAAAAAATTAAATGAATATTTAAAATAGTTTAAAACAGTGACGAGAGTTATAGATTTTAATGAGAATAACTCTCGTTTTTTGTATCTTGTACACGTAAAAGATACCTTATATAATAAACGTAAGAGGTTAAATTATGAAATTAAAAAATAAATTATTTATAATATTTATTATAACTTTATTAGTTTGGTTTTTAAGAATTATAAATGTATTACAGTATGACAATAAACTTGCTTATCCAATTGTATTGGTTACTATGATTGCGCTTTTTAGTTATATAACGATTTATATTCAAGAAAACATAGATGATAATTATCATCAACATAAAATCTATTATCAAAATTTAAATATTTTAAAATATGTCTTATCTATTTTAGTTATTATTTTACATTTAAGACCATTTATTCATTATTCTAATGAACTTGACTTGGCTTTTAATAATATTGTATCAAGGATTTGTGTACCTTTGTTTTTTATCATTACAGGCTACTTTGTTGCTAAAAAAGAAAAAGATAAAAGTAATTATATAGACACTTATATTAAACGTACGATACCACTTTATTTAATGTGGAGTTTGATTTATATACCAATCATTTTAATGACAATGATTCAATATCTAACGCAAATCAATGAATATATTATAAAAATGAATATTTCTATGCCGTTAATTATTTTATTGATCATTGTTTTATTACCAATTGTATTGATTGTTATGCTATGTTATAGCGGAGTATATTACCATTTGTGGTATTTTCCAGCTTTAATGTTATCTTTATTTGTACTTAAAAAATGGAAAGAAAAATATAAATTAAATTATTTATTTATAATATCTTTCTTCTTATTATTATTTGGAGCAACAGAAACATATTATGGATTGCTTCCACTTTCTATTAAAGAACTTGTTACATATTATTTTAATATCTTTTTTACAACACGTAATTTTCTATTTTTTGGATTATTCTATGTGGTTTTGGGATATAAGATGGGGTTAAAAGATAATGTTTATTCAAAAAATTGTTTTGTTAAATTAATTGTTTCATGTTTTTTCTTGATTTTTGAAGCTATTATTTTACATGATTTCCATAGATTAGATAGTAATATATTGCTTTCATGTATTCCAGTTACTTATTATTTATTTATTTCTGTGATTTATATAACAAATCATATAAATTTAAAAATAAAATGGAGTCAATATTCTAAATATTATTATTTATTACATCCCATGATGATTTTTATTGTATCTTTTATTTTTAAAGAAATTGGTCAATATCTTTTATTAAATATTGTTGTTGTATTAATGCTGACACATATTTTATCATTTGTGATGATAAAAAAGACATAAAACACTCATAGTAAATTTATATATTAAAATCTATGCCTTATTAGAATGTTCATGATTGATTTGGACGAGTATAATAAGGCCTTTATTATAAAAGGATTTGTCTGAGACAAATCCTAAATATTAAATATAATAAGTAAACTTATATAATTTGAATCAATTTCTTTGATATTTAATTCATAAGTTATATGAGAAAGTATTTTGTTTAAATCGTGATAAAGTAAATCTTTTTTGATTACAATATAAGGTAATGTTATTTTAAAAAGTACAGAATTATTTTTTTCTTTTGCTTTTATAATAATTATTTTATTTTGATTTATTAAACATGCTTTAATTGCTAGATTTAATAAATAGTCAAATAATTCAAATTGTGTATATAAATCTAAATAATTAAAAGTTGTTTCAACAGTTGTTTTAATATCAATATTATTTTCAAGTAATGTATTTAAATGATTATTGATGACATAATTTAAAACAAGTGATTGACTATAAATAGCATTAAATTCTTTATAGGTTGTTTGAGTTAATTGATTTAATATTTCTTTAGCATTTTCATAATTTTGATTATCAAATTGAATATTAAGTTGATTACATGTATGAAGTAAATCATGTAAGAATTTAAAATTATAATCATAGTGTTGTTGTAATAATTCATATTTTGAATTAAATAATTCTTTTTGTTTTTTCAAAGAAATATAGTTGGTTGTAAGTAGCGTAATGATAAATAGCAATAAATTTAACACAGGAATACTTAGTAAATCAAACAAATCTGTTGTACTAGTAGATAAAAAATAACTACAATCAATATCTCCAAACCAAAGAATTGTTAGAATAGGAAATATAAAAATGAATTTGATATATTTTAATGAATATAAACGTTTTAGATTTTTTAAAATGTAAATATAAATACTTATAAAAAACAAAATAAATAACGCAGCTAGAATAATTTCATAATTAAAAAATGTTTGAATATGAAAAATAAGTAATTCTAATGATATTTGAATAATATAAAACGGTATAATAATGAGTGTTTTTTGAATAAATGATCCTTTATATAATAAAAAGCAAACAATAAAATATAAAAATAAAATAAATATATACTTTGATTCAATAGTTATAAAAATTAAAGGTATAAAAAATAAAACAAAAATAAGCAAAGATTTTGTTTTGTTGTATTTTGGTGATAAAAAAGAATTTGTAAGATAAGTTAACAAAAGAAATGAAATGATATTAGAAAGAATAATCATAATGTATCCTGTAATAAATCAATATATTTTGCTTCAAATTCTTTTTTATAATGTCTAGATAAAGGAATCATTTCACCATTAGTCATTTCTATATCTTTTTTATAAAGAGCATTAACATATTTTAAATTAACTAAAAATGCTTTATATGGATAAGCAAAACTATAAATGTTTAGCTTATCATACCAATATTTTAATGTACAATTTGTCATGATTATTTCACCGTTTAATTTATGAATCATGGATTTACGATCAATAAATTCAATATAAAGAATATCTTTGATATAAATCTTAGAATCACATATTTTTTTATCAAAAAAATAGTTTTTATCTTTTATATAATGTTTTATAACACCATTCATTTCTAAATCAAATTCTTGTTGATGAATAGGTTTAATAAAATAACGCTCTGCTTGTATTTTATAACCATCAATAGCGTATTTAGAATAATTTGTTGTAATGATAATATGACAATGATGCTGTATTGTTTGAAGTTGTAGACCTAAGTCAATACCATTTTCTTGACCAAGTTCGATATCTAAAAATAAAAAGTCATAGTGATTGATATCATGCAATAATTCATCTTTATTCTGACATGTTGTGATTTGATAAGAAATATCTTTGTTTTCAAAAAATGAATTGAGACAGTTCGTTAAATGTTCTCTATCTTGTCTATTATCATCAAATATAAGTATCTTCATTTATTTTCTTTCCTTTCACTTTATTATTTTATCAAATAATAGAGTTATTTACTATTATGGAAGGTTTAACACGTTATAATCTTTATACTTTCTTTATACTTTTTTCTTTATTTTTTTATTAAAAAGTAAAAGTATTTGAAATATACTTTTATCCAGAAAGAAGGATGTTAAATGAATAATACAGTAATAAAATTAAGAGATATTTCTAAAAAAAGAGGACAAACAGAAATATTAAATCATTTAAATATGACGGTTTATCAAAAGGATATATATGGTTTTATTGGACAAAATGGGGCAGGTAAATCAACGACTATGAAAATCATTATGTCATTAATTAAAGAGACACAAGGACAGTTAGAGTTATTTGATACTTTAGATAATCAAATAAATAGATCAAGAATAGGAGCGATTATTGAAAATCCAGCATTTTATCCTTATATGACAGCCTATGAAAATTTAAAATATTATATTCAATATAAAGGAATTGTTGAAATAAATAGTATTGAAAAAGTATTAAAGATGGTTGGCTTAGAAAATGCTAGGAAAAAGAAATACAAAAATTATTCTTTAGGAATGAAACAAAGATTAGGGTTGGCTCTTGCTTTAATTAATCATCCTGATTTACTGATTTTAGATGAACCATTAAATGGTTTAGATCCACAAGGAATTGTAGAATTAAGAGAAATATTAAGTCATCTCAATAAGAAATACGGTATTACAATGCTTATTTCCAGTCATATTTTAGATGAATTAGAAATGATAGCGACTAGATATGGTTTTATTCATCAAGGACAAATGATTGAAGAAATTACGGCAGAAAAATTACAAGAAAAGCTTAAAAAATATATTTCTTTAGATGTTGAAAATATTGGTCTTGCATCGATAACTCTTGAACAAAAATTACATACAGAAAATTTTAAAGTGATGGACGATCATACAATCTATCTTTATGATTTTGTAAATGAAAGTTCTCAAGTAGCAACAACTTTAATTCAAGAAGGGGTCATTCTTAATAAAATGAATATTTCAAATGTCAGTTTAGAAAATTATTATTTATCATTGATTAAAGGAGTGGAAAGTCATGTTTAATATTATAAAAGCTGATTTTTATAAATTATGGAAGAGTAAGATCTTACTTTGGATTACATTAGGATTTTTAGGTATTCTTTTATTAGGAAATGGTTTAGCTCAAGGTGGAGATGGCGTGATGACTTTGATGTCAGATAGTATGAATTATAATCTTGTTCATTTTGGAAAAAAAGGAACACAAATGATGATAGAACTTTTAAAAGGATCGAATGTTATACTTTTCTTTTTAATACCTATTGTTATTAATGTTTTTATTTCTGACTTTAAATATAAAACAATTAAAAATACAGTCTCTTATCAATACTCACGAACAACGATTTATCTTTCAAAAATGCTTATATGTGCTTTGTTTGCCTTGATATTACCTATTTTATATGTCGTTTTAGGTTTAATGATGAGTATTTTATTTAATGGCTTTGTAAGCATTCGATTGAGTGAGTTAATAACTGTTTTAAAGATTATCTTATTACAATTACCTCTTTATATTGGCTTTATTGGAATGATGATTTTTATAGGAATTTTATTTAAAAGTAATATGGCAACGACACTTTTTACAATTTTATATCAATTTATGATGATTTTCATTTCAGCAATAGCAATCTCTATTCATCTATCAGAAATTGATCCAGTAACATGTTTAGATCACCTAGCTTATTTAAATAATTTAAGCACAAGCATCATTTATAAAACAGAATTTGTTGGTTTTATTTTTATACTGATTTCTTTGATTTTAGGAATTTATGTGTTTTGTTATCGAGATATAGCCTAAAATAAGGTATAATGCTAGAAAAAAGAAGGTGGAAAGATGAATTGTGTTTTGATTGTAGAAGATGATAGTGATATTAATAATTTTATTAATGATTATTTTGTGATAAAAGGCTATTCAACAATTCAAGCTTTTTCAGGAACAGAAGGTTTATTGAGATTAAAAAATGAAAGAGATATTTGTTGTGTTATTTTAGATTTAATGTTACCCGGTCTATCAGGTGAAGAAATTATACAAGAAGTACGAAAAGTAAGTGATGTGCCTATTATTACTGTATCCGCTAAAAATGAAGAAGAAGCAAAAATTGAAGTTTTAAAGTTAGGAGCAGATGATTTTCTTTTAAAACCTTTTAATTTAGAAGAATTACAACTCAAAGTGGAAAGAAATATCCAAAAATATCTGAACCAACAAGTTTCTTATAAAAAGAATGAAGAATTTAAAAATATAATCTTAAATCAAGATACAAGAGAAGTTTTTGTTGATGGGCGGAATGTTTATTTTACCTCTAAAGAATTTGATATTCTTATGTTGCTTATACAAAATCCTAATAAAGTAATTAGTAAAGAAAAGATATTCAAAGAGGTTTGGCATGAAGATTATTGTATTGATACCCAAACAGTAACCGTTCATATCAAAAATATTCGTAAGAAAATAAAAGAAATCAATCCCACAACACCAACCATTGAAACAGTTTGGGGAATAGGCTTTAAGATATGTTGATTTTATATATTATGATTGTTTTATTAAGTATATTATTACTATTTTTAGGAGTGCATCTTCTTTTTTTAAAAAAGGAAATACGACATATTAATTTACAGTTCTTAAAAATTATGAAACAATCAACGAATGCACATATTACCAAAGAATACATTGATAAAGATACAATACAACTTATTCAAACCATCAATCAATTCATTGATCAAACAAGACAAATAGAAATGAAAAGTAAAGAATCCAATGAAGTTCTTAAATCTACAATTTTGAATATGTCACATGATCTACGAACACCTTTAACTTCTATTCAAGGTTATTTACAACTTATTAATATGGAAGAAATAGATGCTAAAAAAAGAAAAGAATATATAAAAATTATTGAAGCAAGAATTGATTCTTTAAAAAATATGATGGAAAGTTTTTTTGAATTAGCTAAAGTTGAATCAAATACGTTTCCTATAGAATTAAAAGTCATCAATACATATGATCTTTTTGTAGATACTTTAGGAATGTATTATGATTTGTTTCAAGAAAAACAAATCATTTTAGATTTAGATTTAATTGAAAATACTTTTATTATTGTTGATGAAAAAGCTTTAAAAAGAATATTTAATAATCTTATATCGAATATTGTTAAACATGGGTGTCATAAAGCTTCTATCAAAAATGAAATCAAAGAAGATGAACTGTTTTATGTTTTTAAAAATAATACTTATGATATTAATGATAAAAATATAAATAAGCTGTTTGATAAATTTTATACGACATCTAACAGTCGAACAGAAAAGAGTTCAGGGTTAGGACTTGCAATTACTAAAGAGCTTATTCATAAAATAAATGGTGAAATAGAAGTTAAGTATCATCAAAATGAGATATGTTTTATTTTAAAGTTTAAATTATATAAGAATAAATTATAAATCAAAGATGACAAATATGTTCATCTTTTTTTCGTGCCATAAAAGTTACTTCCATGCCAGAAAGATATCTATTAAAAAGAAAATCCATAAAATAATAAGTGTAGAGAGGAAATATAAAAAATATTTCAAAAAACACTTGAGTATGAAGTGACTCTATAGTCTATGTTAAAGGTGTCAAAGGAGGAAATGACTTATGGAAAAGAGTAAAAAGACATTAAAAATGATTGGAATTTGTATTATTGGACTTGTAATTGTGGTGGCAGTAAATATGTTGAAGAAACCAGAGGATCCATTTAAAAATGCAGATGGTGCTAAACTTGGATATCAACATGTTGAAGAAAGCAATATATTGAATAGTAAAGATTATGATTCATATTATGTTTATTTCTATGAAACAGGAAATGAAAAATGTAAAGATACAAATGAAGTGGTTAAATCTTATGTTAGAGGAAAATCAAGTATTTATGTATTCAATATGGAAGAAGCAAAAGATATCAAAACAGGAAAAGATTTTGATTATAAAAACATTACAGATTATAAAGATATCACAGTAAAACAAGTACCAATGCTCATTCATGTAGAAAATAAAAAGATTGATCATGTTTATTACAAAGCAAGTGATATTAAAAAAGTACTTGATTAATGCAGTACTATGGAAAAATGACTATTTTGATAAGAAAAATAAAGATATTTTATACAATATTTCTCCCTGTTTAATAAAGCAATTGAAAAATAATAAATAGTATCATGCACATATAATGTATAGTTAGGATAGTCATTTATCAAATATTAGTGTTAAATTGAATAAAAGAAGAATGGTCCACTCATTAAATAGACATGGGTGGATCATTGTTTTATACTTAATATAAGAGGATGTAAGAGAGGTAGACAAATGCGTTGTTTAGTTGTTGATGATGATCGAGAATTTAGTTATCAATTAAGTACTTATATTGATAACTTTTTAAAGGGTATTTTTAAAAGTTATCAAGTAGCAGAAATAAATGAAAAGTTTGATGATTTTTCTCAATATCAGGGTATTGATTTATTATTTATTGATATCGATTTAAAAGATTTAAATGGTATCAACATTATAAAAAGATTACAGATGAATAATGTTGATTATCCAATTATTTATGTATCATCAAGACAAGAACTAGTTTTTTCTTCTCTTACGACACAACCATTCTATTTTGTAAGAAAACAAAATTTAGAAGATGATTTAAAAGAATTATTTAAGCTATTAAACATTTATTACAAAAAGACAATGAAGATGATTACATTTGATTATTATGGAAGAAAGACAAGTATCTTTTTAAAAAATATACATTATATAACTTCTTTTGGTCATGATATCAGTATTGTGTGTGACCAAGAAACGTATACTTATCGCTCAAGTTTAAAGGATGTTTTAAACTTGATAGATAGTCCTGTTGTTGTACAAGTTCATAGAAGCTATGCGGTATCTATGATGTACATTAAAGAAGTGGATAAGAACAATATTATATTAAAAGATGAAACATGCATTACACTTAGGAAAAAATATGTAGATGAATTCATGTTTCAATATAGGGAGTATTTGATATCATGAGTTTATTTGATTTGGTTATAAATATTATTGAGAGTTCTATCATGTGTTACTTTATTTATAAGTATTTTGATTTTAAAAATATTGAAAAATTATGGTTATTTATTTTAATTGATTTTACCTCAATAACATTATGTAATTATTTTATTAACGAGAGTAGCATTCTTTTAATTGTGGTAATAAGTGTTTTGGTTGCTTGTTTAAAAATATTTGGTGAAAAAATAAGAATTGAAAGTATCGTTATATGTTTTTTATCATTGATTATTGATATTGTTTGTAATGTGATTTCTTTAATTATTGGTCGAATTATAAATTATTCTATAGGTATGCAATTTGTTCAAATGCCAGCAATGATTGTCTTTTCAAAAATATTGTATTTCATAGTTGTACTTGCTTTTTTAAAGAAAAAAACATCTTATAAGAGTCAATTGAATCCCCAAAGATGGTTGACAATTATTATTGTTATTTCAATATTGTCTATTGTTGCTTATATTCTTGGGACAAGTTATGTTTTTGATAATGTTAGCGTACTTGCAAATTTATTTTGTACTGCCTTGATTTTTATAGCTATTATATTAATTCTTAATATTTATGGAAAACTCTTGAAAGAAAATGAAGAGTCTACACGTATTCGTTTAAAAAATGAAGAAATAAGATACAAGAAAGAAAATGAAAAAGTACTTTCTAAAATGTCTGAAGATATCTATCAATTAGAACATAATTTAAGATATATCTTAATGCAGGTAAAACTAAATGAACAAAATAAGAAGTATGATGACAATATTGAACTAATAGATCAGTACATTCGTAATTTTGGAAAGTTTAAAGCTATTATTAATACAGATAATCCTTATTTTGATTATTTCATGAATCAAAAAATCAATGATTTAAGTAATAATGGAATAGATGTTCATACATCAATTAATATTTCACATTCAGATTATTATTTGGACAGAGAGTATGTAGAGTACTTAATTAAAGTAATTAATTTATTTAAAAAAGAAGCTATACAAATAACAATTAATATTTATGAAAAACAAGGATTTAATATTATCGAAGTTCTGATTTCAAAAAATATGAAACTAACATTTGATAATTCTATTAAACAATTGGCACAACATTTAGATGCTCAATATAAAGTGACACAAGATAATGAGTTATGTGTTTTTAAAAGTATTCAATCAATGAAGTAGGTTAAAATAGCCTGCTTTTTATTTTCGTGCCATAAAACTCACTTCCATGCCAGAAAAATATAAAAAGGAGAAAAAATACATAAAATAATAAGTGTAGAGAGGAAAATTTAAGAAATTTTCAAAAAATACTTGAGTATAAAGTGACTCTATAGTCTATGTTGAAGGTGTCAAGGGAGGAAAGACTTATGGAAAAGAGTAAAAAGACATTAAAAATGTTAGGAATTTGTATTATTGGAATTGTGATTGTGGTGGCAGTAAATATGTTGAAGAAACCAGAAGATCCATTTAAAAATCCAAAAGATGTTGGATTTAGATATCAACATGTTGAAGAAAGCAATATATTGAATAGTAAAGATTATGATTCATATTATGTTTATTTCTATGAAACAGGAAAT